>NZ_SOGD01000052.1:0-57635 GCF_004402345.1 Cryobacterium sp. TMT2-15-1
CAACAGCAATATTCGGTGGCCCCCAAACACGATACCGGCCACATCGACCGGTGGCCCCCAACGTCAATATCGGTGGCCCCCAGGAGCGCTAATACTCAATGGCAACGTCGGTAGCCTGAAACGCAGCGACGGCTCGGCGCAGGCTCGCTCCGTCTGGCCCGTCTCGCAAACCTGACCTTGCTGCTCGACGGCGTTTGCCGGCGCGTCCGCGAACGCCCCTTCCGTGTCCTAGGTGAAGATCCAGTTGAGCAGCCCGATCCCGGTGTCGACCGCAGGGCCGAAACGGGTACCTTCGCGATGGTCCGCCCGAGACGCAAGGCGACGCCGGGGCTCGAGTGTGAAGAGCAGGCCCGCGAGTTCTTCGATTGTTAGTCCCGCTCCCGTGCGATGGCGTCAAGCATCAAATCGAGGCCGAACTCAAACTCGTTCGCATAGTGGTATCCGGGCTGCAACACCTGATTCGCGGTCAGTTCCGCGAGATAGGGGTACTCGGCCGTGGGCAATTCGGTAAGCAGGATCTGCGTCATGATCGGTATCTCTTCCTCCGTCTTGAACGGCAGGGTCTTCTCCCTCATAGAAAAGCCGTACACGTAGCTGTCGATCGCCGAAATTGCGTGTGCGGTGAGCGCGAGTGACAATCCGCCGTTGCGCAGGGTGCCGAGTGCCATGTCCAGGTGCCGCAGAGTGGCGGGGCCAGGGGAAGTCCCCGAATCTTTCACGGACGTCGCCCAGGGATGACGCGACAATGCATCGCGGAACGAAACCGAGCGCTTGCGGATCGCGGTCCTCCAATCGTCGCTGAGCGACGGGAGCTCGATACCGGCGAAGATAGTGTCCACCATTCCTGTGAGGAGGTCGTCCTTGTTCGCCACATGCGCGTAGATCGACATTGCTTCGACGCCAAGTTCCTCGCCCAGTCGTCGCATCGTGAGCGAGTCGAGGCCATCCCTGTCCGCGACCTCAATGGCAGCCGTCAGTACCCGCTCGCGATTCAAGCGCTCCCTGGTGACACCATCCCGCTTCGTCGCTCTCGAAGCCTTTGACTCTTTCATATTGACAACCTTACCATGTAGGTATAATCTCCTTACTATATAAGCTTACGGCATAAGGAAGAGGATACAATGAACGCTCTATTGAATAGCTCGAGTCACACGCCACTCCGATCCGTGGACACCGCCAAGTCACAGCGCTCGGCCAGCCTGGTCGCCGGCCTCGCTCTGGCATTTATGGCCGTACTGGCCGGCTTCGGCGTCTTCGGCGCAATCCAGCCATCCATCACCCCCGGAAACGCGGAGGCGACGGCCGCGGCCATTCTTGCCTCTGAACTGATGTTCCGGCTCGGAATCGCCAGCCTGATTCTGGTCATCGTGCTCGATGTCATCGCGGCAAGCGCCCTGCACACCCTGTTTGCGCCGGTGAACCAAAGCCTCTCGAGAATGGCCGCCTGGTTCCGGCTCGCCTACAGCGCCGTATTCCTCGTTGCGATCCTGCAGCTTCCCATCGCCGTGTCACTTCTGTCCGAACCCGTCGCAGCATTGCGGGCGATCGAGGCGTTCTACACGATCTGGAACATCGGGCTTATTCTTTTCGGCTTCCACCTCCTGCTCATCGGCTACCTCGCGTTCCGGTCCGGCTTCATGGCGAAGGTCTTCGGCATTCTGCTCATCCTCGCCGGCATCGGCTACGCCGTCGACGGCTTCGGTCTCGTGATCATCCCCGACTTCACCGCCTTCCTCGGCCAATACCTCTTCGTCGGCGAGGTAGTGCTGATCTTCTGGCTGCTCATCAAGGGCCGCCGCCTCACCAACTAACAAATCAGGCGCTTCGGTCGGGTCCATTCAGACTGCCAACCGAAGCGCTCCACAACGCCAACTCATTCCAGGAGTAACAGCAATGAACAGCACAACGATTACGAGGCCGGTGCTCGCGGCCCGCGGTATCCGCAAGTCGTATGGCCGTGGCACGGCACGCTTCGATGCCCTCGATGGTGTCTCGCTGGAGGTGTATGCGGGCCAGTCGATCGCGATCGTTGGCAAGAGCGGTTCAGGTAAGTCGACTCTCATGCATCTGCTGGCCCTGCTGGACAGCCCGGACGCCGGGGAAGTAATGGTCGGTGACACCGACGCGAAAGAGCTCAGCGTGAAGCAGGTGAACAGGATGCGCAATGAAGAGTTCGGGTTCGTGTTCCAGCAGTTCTTCTTGAACCCCAACGCCACTGTGCTCGACAACGTCGTACTGCCGCTCACGATTGCCGGCGTTGCCGCTGGTGAGCGCAAGGCCCGCGGTATGGCGGCGCTGCAACAGCTCGAACTCGACGACAAGGCGAAAAACAAGGCTGCGAACCTCTCGGGCGGTCAGAAGCAGCGAGTCGTTATCGCCCGCGCCCTGGTCAACAACCCCAAGGTGATCTTCGCCGACGAACCAACCGGCAATCTCGACACGATGACCGGGGCGCTGGTGGAGGACATCCTCTTCTCGCTCAACAAAGACAAAGGGATCACGCTTGTGATCGTCACCCACGATCCAGAGCTTGCCGCGCGATGCGACAGGCAGATCTTCATCCGTGACGGGCGCGAAGTCGGCTCCCTCGACAACGCAGGAGCAGCAGCGTGAAAACACTCGACATCATCGGAACAGCGGTGGATAACACTTTTCGCAGCAAACTTCGTACCACCCTCACGGTGGTCGCAATATTCATCGGTGCTTTCACTCTCACGCTGACCAGTGCCATCGGCACCGGTGTGTCAAACTACCTCGACATCCAGCTCGCATCTGTCGGCACGACCGATGTGCTCTCGATTTCACAGACCGCCGAGGATGCGCCAGACCTCGGCGATGGGCCCCTCAGATACGATCCGACCCGGGCGACAGCGGATGGTGTACCGAGTGCCGAAGCGGGGTTCTCAACTGGCGTTCTCACCGATAGCGACCTCGACGCGATTGGGAACACGAGCGGTATTCGCGACGTGAATGCGGTCGTCAGCTTGACCGTGAGTTACATCGAGTATGACGCCGAAGGCAAGTTCCAGGTGGCAATCAGCGAGAACGCCGAACTCACGAAGGCAGACTTAGCCGCGGGCGAACAACTGACACTCAGCGACAACAACCAGATTCTTCTGCCGGCCTCCTACCTCGAGACCCTCGGGCTCGGAGCCGCCGAAGCTGCGATCGGGAAGGTCGTAACCATTGGCATCGCTAACTACGACGGCGCAATGCACGAAGTTCATGCCACCGTCACCGGGGTGCAGAACCTAACGCTCCTCGGCGCGGGAGTGCGCCTCAACCAAGCACTGACAAATGAACTGTTCGCCGTGCAGACCGATGGCGAGCCGACAGCCCTTGAACGGGGCTATTTCTTAGCATCCGCCCACTTCGATCCCACTTCCAGCGAGGATCAGGTGGCAGCCATCAAGGCCGATCTGGCATCGCAGGGATACACCGCGCAGACACTGGCCGACCAGATCGGCGTTTTCCAGACCATCCTCACCGGCATCGTGGCTGTGCTCAACGGGTTCGGGCTCATCGCCCTGCTCGCGGCGGCGTTCGGCATCATCAACACCCTCCTCATGAGCGTGCAGGAGCGAACCCGCGAGATAGGCCTCATGAAAGCCATGGGCATGGGTGGTGGAAGGGTCTACGCGCTATTCAGCGTCGAGGCGATCTTCATAGGATTCCTCGGAAGCGCCCTCGGCGCCCTCGCGGCCATCGGAGCAGGCTCGATCATCAGCACCGTATTGGCGAATACGGTACTCGCCGACCTGCAGGGCCTCCAGGTGCTGCAGTTCGCGCCGGGACAGGTGGCAGGCATCATCCTCCTGGTAATGGTCATCGCGTTCCTTGCCAGCACACTTCCAGCACGACGCGCAGCGCGCCAGAACCCCATTGATGCACTCCGGTACGAGTAGCACCCCAACCAACAAACCCAAGGATCGAAGTCATGAAAGCAATCGTCTCCAGCAGCTACGGCCCACCCGAATCATTGCAGGTCAAAGTCGTGCCAAAGCCCGTCCCCGGCCCCAAAGAAGTGCGTGTACGAAACCGTGCCTCAGTGGTTACGGCGGCGATGTGCAAGGCGAGGGCGGGCTCGCCGATGGCTCGCTTGTACTTCGGCCTACGCAAACCGAAATAACCCATCCTCGCCACTAACTTCACCGGTGAGGTCGAAGCGTTGGGCAGCTCCGTGACCAACTTCCGAGTCGCTGACCTTGTCGCCGGCGTCAGTGTGACGAACTTCGGTGCGTACGCTGAGTACATTGTCGTTCCGGGAGACGGGGTAACCGCGGCGAAGCCGAGCAACCTCAGTGACGAGGAGGCCGTCGCCGTTTTCGATGGATCTATCACGGCGTTGCCATTCCTTCGTGATGCGGCCAACCTCCGCCCCGGCCAGTCCGTTCTAATCAACGGTGCTTCCGGCGCGGTGGGCACGGCCGCGATCCAGCTTGCCAAGCACTATGGCGCCACGGTCACTGCCGTATGCAAAACGGCGAACCGAGCGCTAGTGTCGTCGCTAGGAGCCGACCATGTTGTCGACTATGCGACAGATGACTTCACCGACAACCACGACACTTACGACGCCATCTTCGACGCCCCACGTGATGCTCCTATAGTTGTCAATTGATATTTTGGACGGCTTTTTGCTCGTGGAGCCAGTCCCGAAATTGGCTCGCGAGGTTGTCGTCTCGGCTGAGTCCTCGTTCGATTCGGGAGAGGGTGCCAGGCCAGGTATTGAAGTGTCCGGCCGCCTCGCGGAGGGTGATGTGGAGGTCTTCGCGCGCGGTGTGTAGGTCGGTGATCGAGGGCGCCGCTTGTGGGTTGGTGAGTTGACGGTAGAGCTCCCGGGCGACGTATCGTTTCAGGCAGCGCATGATTTCCTTTTTGGTCTTGCCTTGAGCCGTTCGTCGGGCCGCATAGTCTCTCGTGCGGGAGTCGGTTGCGAGGCGTGAGACGACGACGTGGTGGATTGCCGCGTTGGCCGCTCTGTCGCCGCCGCGGCTGAGCCTGTGCCGGCTTGTCTTGCCCGACGAGGCGGGTATCGGAGCTACGCCGACGAGTGCTGCGAACTGCGCTTCCGTGGCGATGCGTTCGGGGTTGTCGCCCACGGTAACGAGGAGCTGGCTGGCTACTTCTATGCCAACACCGGGGACATTCCGTAACAGAGGCGCGCAGTCCCGAAGAATCTCTGCCATCACTGCATCGGTGTCAAGAATCTCCCGCTCGAGAAATCGGTATCGGACAGCAAGTTTCTTCAAAGTGAGGGCCGTTGCGATCTCAGTGTCCGTGAGGTTTCCCATTGGACGGGAACGCTCCAACGCCGGGATGAGTTGCGCGGTGGTCAGCGGGCGGAACCGACTGCGCACGTGCTCCGGAGCGGAGACGAGTATCCCCTTGATCTGGTTGATGGCAATTGTGCGGGCCTTCATCGCTGAACTGCGGGCGGCACGGAGGACGCGGAGGCATTCAACGGGGCCGTCCTTGGTTTTCGGCGTCGACGTGCCTCGTTCGGCCAAGACCGATTCTGCTGCCTGATAGGCGTCTAAGGGATCCGATTTTCCGCGTAGACGCCGTGCTTGACGGTTGGGTCGGTTGACCTCGTGGACAGGGAGTCCTGCTGTTCGCAGAACTCGACTCAGTTCCGCCCCGTAACTGCCGGTTCCTTCGACGCCCACGCCGATGATCAGACCGAAGTGGGTAATGAAGGCGAGGATCTTCCGGTAACCCGAACTGACTGCCAGGAATTCTTCAGCAGCTAGGTGTTTGCCGTGCTCGTCGATGATGGCGACAAAGTGAGTATCGGAGTGGGTGTCGACGCCGACGATGACATTCGGTGGGTCTGTTGCCATGATGAAGTTGCCCTTCCATTGCGTTCATCTGGGTAAAAGATGGGCACGTTGGCCAGGTGGGCAGACAAGACGGTAATGGGAATTCGCTTCAGGCTCCTATAAAGTCATGTCCGCCTGGTCAGCGCACCTTGAGCAGCCTCAAGACCGCGGACAGATCACGTAAAAGACAATCCTTGAAGGACGTCAGTCAGGGTTAGAGTCACGCAGCCTCAAGACTCTTCTCATCATTACCGTCAGGGTGAGTTGAGGCCAGTAGCTCAGAGCAAGTCCGCCGTTTGACGTAGGGCGAGAATCAGGAAGTCCCATCATGTCCAGCCCCTCGTTGATCGCCGTGCGCGACGATAGTCCCATGAATAACAGCAGTCTCGGCCCGCGCGCGGGCGGTCCCACGCCTCGGCGTTCGTTCACGCCGAAGCAGAAACTTGACCACCTCGCCGCCTACGAGGACGCCATCTCCCGCAACGGGGGCGGCGCGTATTTGCGGGAGCAGGGCATCTATTCCTCCCAGATCACGGAGTGGCGAAAACTGCGCGATGCGGGGTGCTGCAGGGCAAGAAACCTGGGGAGAAGATCGGCCGGCTCACGCCCGAGCAAGCCGAGATCGCCCGGCTCCGCCGCCAACTGGAGCTAACCGAACGGCGCCTGGAAACGACGGGGGTGGCGTTGGAGATCATGTCAAAAATGCACGAGCTACTCGAAAATCTTTCGAAGAGCTCGCGGGACGAAACACCGCACACGAAACCGTGATGACCACCTACCGCGATCTCACGGGCCGCGGCGTTCCGACCCGGACGGCCGCCGCCCTGGTCGGGTTGCCTCGGGCGACCGCGACCCGCACGCCTCGCACCCGGGCCGCCCGGCCGGTGGTGGTGCCGGCGAATCGGCTCGATGTCCTCGAGCGGGCCCGGATCCTGGCGGTGGTGAACTCGGCCCGGTTCGTGGACTTGCCGCCGATCCAGATCTACGCGCAGCTGCTGGACGAGGGCGTGTATTTGGCGTCGATCTCAACGATCTACCGGGTGTTGGCCGAGAACCAGCAGGTCAGGGAACGCCGCCGGCTGGCCCGCCACCCGGCCCGGGCGATCCCGGAACTGGTCGCTACCGGCCCCGGCCAGGTCTATACGTGGGACATCACGAAACTGCCCGGCCCGATCAAGGGCAAGTACTTCGACGCCTACGTGATGATCGATATCTACTCCCGCTATATCGTCGGCGTGAAGGTCCATCCGGCCGAGTCTGCCGTCCTCGCCGCCGAGATGATGACGGAGACCTTCTCCATCCATGGCACCCCGCAGGTCGTCCACGCCGACCGGGGCACGTCGATGACGAGCAAGACCGTGGCCGCGCTCCTCTCAGATCTGGAAGTCACCGAGTCGCACTCCCGGCCCCGGGTCAGCAACGACAATCCCTACTCAGAGGCGTGGTTCAAGACCCTCAAATTCGCCCCGGTGTTCCCGGAACGCTTCGGCACCCTCGGCGACGCCCGCCGCTTCATGAACACCTTCGTCGAGGGTTACAACCACAGCCACCGGCACGCCGGTATCGGGCTCAACACCCCCGCCGACGTCCACTATGGCCTCGCCGCCGGCAAGGCCGCCGAACGGGCGGCGACCCTCGCCACCCCCGACACAGCCTGGATCAACAAGCCAACCGAAGCTCAAAACGTGGAGCCGAAACTAGCCGCCTAAACTCACGCTGGCCTCATTCACCTTGACAAATTCCGACGCGGTAGCGAGGAACTCTTTTATGCGGAGCCGTCGGATCTTGAAACAAGGCGGCATCTACCTGACGACTGTGCCCTCGCTTGCCATCCTTCCGCAGATGCTGTGGACGTCGAAAATGGGTCGGAAGAAGTCAACCGTTGTGTTCACACGGTTAGCCAAACCTGCTCAAATGGTGCAGAACCCTTGTCCCCTGTCCCTGTATGGCGAAGTCGCAAATCGGCTCGCTGCGGACCACCTCTCGAAGGTTTCTTCCGGCATGGGCCAGGTTCAGCTGTCGGTCCCGATCGATCACGGTGATCAGGGCTGTCTCGCTGTCGAATGCACGCTAGGCCAGCTCGACGATTCGCATCAGCCGCTTGTCGGCTGCCGCGCTAGTGACCTCGAGCTGGTCCACTGCTTTCTGCCGTGCAAGTTCCGCCTTCGCAGAGTAGACCGCCTGACCTTGACGTGGGAGATAAGGTTCCGGGCGAGTTGCGAGAAGCGCAATCAACGGAGGGGCGAGCTGCCTCGCCCAGAACTGATGCTGGAGCGGGCTTTGACCGTTATGCGTGGCGCCGTCAGCGGGCTCTGCCGCCGGGAGCGAGACGAAGGTTGCGCCATTGGTCCCGGAGCAGAGATCAGCGATGACCTCGTTGAGCAGGCGAGCGCGCGCTTGCGCCAGGTTGTGCAGCGAAGTGTCCAAAGCTCGAATGGACCGAATCGGAGGGATCCCGACTACTAGGACTTCCGTCCCGGGCGCGGTGCTGGCGATCAACATCCTGAGAAGCTCGCCGATCCCTCGCCTCCACTTCGACGGTGGCGTGAGCATTATAGAATCGATGACCCCAAGCGCGACAACGATCCCGTCGTACTTCCAGAGATCCCGACCCTCGGTGGTAGTGAGCGCGGTCGCGGCGGTCAAGTCCTCGTGCGCAAAGAGGTCGACGGTGCATCCGCGTCCTGTCGAGGTTGATACTGCGCGGGCGAGCGTTCCCGGAAGGGCGAGTTCGTGAGAGGTTACGCCCCATTCCGGGACAGGCCCAGACCCAAGAACGAGAATACGATGGGCGTTCTTGCCGGGCGCGTGTCCCCGGGGGCGTCGGTCGGGTGGAGGGATTCGCCCAACCAGACCCGAGGAATGGTGCCGCGGAACTTGGTCACTACATGCGGAGCGAGATCTCGGATTTTTCGAATTGTGTTTGGGGCGAAGGATCCCCGGTTCGCACCGTGATCTTCTTCGTTCATTGTCCTTCGTTACCGGTCGACCTATTTACGTTGTCCACTCCTTCAGATTACGCTGTATGTAAAGTTGTAAGAGCACAATGCGTACGTAGTAAGGTCTGCTAACAGGCACAGTCAGGAGAGTTGAATGGCATCACCGCGCAAGACAGCGTCGGAGCCCAGGGTTCGACTAAACCGAGAACGGGTAATCGGCGCCGCGATCGCACTTGCTGATTCCGGCGGGCTCGATGCCCTCACCATGCGGCGGCTCGGCGACGACCTGAATGTCGAGGCGATGTCGGTCTACAACCATGTCGCGAACAAGCAAGATCTCATCAACGGGATGGCGGACACGGTATTCGGCGAGATCGAGTTGCCGTCGCACAGCGATGACTGGAGGACCGCGATCCGCAAGCGCTCAATCTCGTTTCGCGACGTGCTGGTCCGGCATCCGTGGGCGACGACCGCGCGGGACTCCGGTACGAAGCCGGGCGCGGCCACCCTCCGGCATCACGATCGGGTAATCGGCACGTTCCGTAACGGCGGGTTCTCCGTCGCCGCCGCGGCGCACGCGTTCTCCGCGGTCGACAGCTACATCTACGGGTTCGCTATGCAGGAGAAGAGCCTCCCGTTCACCACGCCGGAGGAGACCGCCGCGATGGCGGAGATCCTTCTGGCGCAGCTTCCGACGAGCGACTACCCGTATCTCGCCGAGCTGACAGCCGACCACGTGCTCAAGCCGGGCTACCGCTACTCCGACGAGTTCTTGGTCGGGCTTGATCTCATTCTTAACGGGCTCGAGTCGATGAGCGCCGGGTCCTAGTCAATCAACGCCGGCGGCGCACGATGAGGGCCCAGCGGGCGCGGTGGAGGTGGGGCATGATGCCGTAGATCACTATCGGGACCGCGATGGTGACGAGTATGAACGTGCGGAGCACGATCGGAACACCGTCGAAGACTGTGGCGAGCAGGAGATTCAACGCGGTGAGCGTCGGGAACACGGCCAGCCAGATCATCAGGGCAAGTTGGTGTTTCGCGGGCGGCCGGATCGGGATGCTGCGGGCGTCGGTGGTTGGCGTGGACGTTGGTGGGTTGCTCCTTGGGGTAAATGGATGGGGTGGGGAAAGGGGAAGTTAGCGGGCACGGTGTGCGGCGAGGTCGCGTTGGAGATCCTCGTCGACCAACTCGGCATTAATGGCGATCGCCGCGCCGGAGCCTTGTCCGGCCGCGGTGATGACCTTAGTCCGTGGGTCTGCAGCGTTGCCGGCGACGCGCACGCCGGCAACGGAGGTGCGGCCCGTCGTGTCGTGGGTGACCCAGCCGCCCGCATCGGTGTCGCACCCGAGGGTCGCCAACAGGTCGGAGTTCGGGACGAATCGGGGTCGGACAAAAACCGCCGTGCGCGGGACCACTACGCCGTCCGTCAGTTCGACTCCAGAAAGCCGATCGTGGGTGACCACCAGTCGGGCGACGGGGCCGGTGAAGACGCGGACTCCTCGTGCGGCCAGCAGCTCGAGCTGCTCGGGAGTCAAAGCATCTCCGTCGGAGAACAGGGTGACGTCCGGTGACCACTAGCGGATGAGGAGGGCGTGCTGGGCTGCCTCGGCGCCTCTGCCTAGCACTCCAAGCGGCTGGTCGCGCACCTCGCGGCCGTGGCAGTACGGGCAGTGCAGCAGGTCCCGGCCCCATCGTTCCCGGACGCCGGGGACGTTCGGCACATCATCGCGGAGGCCCGTGGCCACCAGGATCTTGCGGGCTCGGAGTTCGGTGCCGTCGGCAAGTTGCGCGTGAAATCCAGGTCGTGCGCTGACTACGGTGCCGTCGATTAGCGTGCCGCCGTATCCGGCACCTCGCCTCGGCCGACCGTGATCAGGTCGCGCGGCGACATGCCGTCCCGGGACAAAAAGCCGTGCATGGCGGCAGCGGGGGCGTTGCGCGGCGCACCTGCATCCACCACCGCCACCGCCACCGACCGTCGAACGCGGAGCAGCACTATGGCTGCGGTCAGGCCGGCTGCCCCGCCTCCGATGACTAAGACGTCGTATTCGTATGTCTCAACCCTCTGCCCTCGCGGCGTCCCGAGCAAAGTTTGTTGCTGTTTCCGGGACGGATGCGGTGGAATGGGGCCATGGATGACACCACCATCATCGCCGCGGCACTTGACGCGGTGGGGCCGCGGCTCAAACGCCTCCGGTCCCAGCGAGGGATCACACGGACCGACCTGGCGGAAACGACGGGGATTTCGACGAGCACCCTGTCGCAATTGGAGAACGGCCAGCGACGCCCGAGCCTCGAGCTGCTGTTGCCGCTCGCCCAGGCATATCGGGTTCCTCTTGATGAGCTCGTCGGAGCTCCCGAGGTCGGCGATCCCCGGGTGCGTCTCAAACCTCGTCGAGTGAATGGCCGCACGGTCGTCCCGCTGACTCCGCAGCCCGGGGGAGTGCAGGCCTGGAAGATCCTCATCCCGGCGAGCCAGACCATGCCCGAGCCCCGCACCGACGACGGATACGAGTGGCTGTATGTGCTCAGTGGGAGAATGCGGCTGATCCTCGGCGACCACGACCTTGTGCTCGGTGCCGGCGTGGTCGCCGAGTTCGACACCACGCTTCCGCACTGGTTCGGCAGCGCCGACGGCAACGCCGCAGAGGTGCTGAGCCTGTTCGGCAAGCAGGGCGAGGGCGTGCACGTTCGGGCCAAATCTGAGCCTCACCGATCGGCCTGAAACCCGGAGGCGTGTGCGAGGTGTCGCACAGGCCAGCTGGCGGTTGGCAAGGCAAGGCCTCGTGCCTATCGGTGCCCGCGGGGGTGCCGGTGGGCTTCCGTATTGGCAGAGGCTTCACCAGTGGCGTACGTATCTGGTAGACATATCTATAAGTCAGTAAAGGGGATCGGCGTTGGCCAGTTCAAAACAGACTCAGATGGCGATACTCGGCGCGCTGAGCATTGCACCGATGACCGGCTACGCCGTGCGGGAGCAGATTCGGGAGGCCCTTGGGCACTTCTGGTCCGAGAGCTTCGGCCAGATCTACCCGGCGCTCGGGGATCTCGAGCGGCAGGCAATGATTGAGCGTCACGATTCGGGCGACTCCCGCTCCTCCCTGTTTGCCATCACCGATCAGGGCACCGCCCGCTTAAAAGGGTTGCTCGCCGGCGAGCCACAGAGGCAGAAGCCTCGAAACGGGCTCATGCTGCGACTCTTCTTCGGGCGTCAGCTCGGACCCGAGGCCTGCCGCGAACTCGTCCTCAGCGCACGTGCCCAGGCGGAGTCTCAACTCGCCCACCTGCAGGATGCGCGGAATGAGCTCGCGAAAGACGCCGACCTCGACGACGATGCCCCCTACATCCTGCTGACCATCTCAGCCGGTGAGAACACGGCCAGGGCCACAATCGCCTGGGCCGACGAGGCGCTCGGTGCCATCGACAGCTTTATCCCCCGAGACGCGGAGTCCCGGTCAGTCGCAAAATTCACAGAGGAGCAACCATGACCATCAATCCAATCGCGGGCGTGGGCCACCGCGACGCAGGCATGTAACGCCCCGTGCGCCGGAGGACGGCAGCTGCAACAGCACTCGGTTTTCTGATCGTGGTCGCCTTCCAGGTGTCGCTGATGTTTGGCGCACCCTTCGGTGCGGCTGCTCTTGGGGGAGCAAACCCAGGACAACTTCCGGTCGAATTGCGGGTCGTGAGCGGCGTGAGTGCGGCCATCTGGACATTCGCCACGATGATCGTGCTGGTCCGGGGCGGCTATGCTATCTCGCGCCTTCCCCGTGGCCTGAGCCGCTGGGGCACCTGGGTGCTCGTGGGCTATCTGGCAATCGGGGTTCTAATGAACCTCGCCTCGTTCAGCCCGGGGGAACGCTTCGGTTGGGCGCCCTTCACCTTGGCGTTGTTCATCCTCACCCTCGTGCTGGCGCTCGGAGGTTTCGCCTGGGTCCTGGCTATGACATCGGCGGCTTCACATTGAGCAACCTGGTGTCCGCGGATGCCGCTGCGATCATCGCGGTTACCTTCTGCGTGCTGATGGGAGCGCTGGCCGTGTTCCAAGCAGCCCTTATCGCCGGTGCGCCGATTGGCCAGTTCGCCTGGGGAGGCCAGGATCGGATTCTGCCCACCAGTAAGCGCATCGGGAGCGCAACATCAATCGCCCTGTATGCGGCCTTCGCCCTGCTGGTTCTGCAACACGCCGGTCTCATCGCCGTCATCGCATGGCCGGAATTCGCCGATATCGCCATCTGGGTCCTCGCTGCGTACTTCGTGCTCGGCATCATCATGAACGGCATCTCTCGATCGGTTCCGGAGAGGTGGACCATGGCGCCGCTCTGCGCTGTTCTCGCCGTGCTCACCGTGCTGGTTGCCCTCGGCTGAGCATCAGGTATGTACGTGCGATCGCCCACATGACCAGTGCCGAGCACAGGAAGAGCGCACCGAGCGCCGCCCACCCCGTCATTCCGTAAATACTCAAGAGAGTATCCGGACATTGCTTGAAGAAGGACCGAGACGGTTGAGAAACCGTTCCGGTCCTTTTTCTTTGCCCGATTGCAGTCGTGCCAGTCAGCCGAAGTTCGCCGTTGCCGGGTCAAATGCCGATTCGACCCGCGTGTGGGCAGGTCGAATTCTTGGGTGTTGGTTGTTGGTTGTCGACAACGCTTGAATTCTGAACGCTTTCGGCGTTCGAATTGTGAACGGTTGCGGGTAGTCCAGTTCTCGGGTTCGCCGGTTGTGGTGCGGATGCTGGGGAGGCTGTCGATGCCTCGACCGCGGAGCCTGTAGCTGGTGCCTTTGAGGGTGAGGACGTCGGCGTGGTGTGGGATGCGGTCGATCATCGCGGCGGCGACGGCTTGGTCGCCGAACACGCCGCCCCAGTCGGAGAACGGCAGGTTCGAGGTGAGGATCAGCGAGGCGTGTTCGTAGCGGGACGAGACGAGTTGGAAGAACAGGTTCGCGGCGTCTTGCTCGAACGGCCGGTAGCCGACCTCGTCGATGATAATCAGTCCGTAGCGGCGCAGCCGGGCGAGCTCGGCGGGGAGCCGGCCGTGGCGGTGGGCGTCGGTGAGTTTGGTGACCTAGTCTGTCGCGGTCGCGAACAACACGCGATGTCCGTGCCGCAACGATCCCGAGGGATGTGGCGAAGTGGGTTCTGCCGGTTCCGGGCGGGCCGAGGAGGACGACGTTTCGGGCTTCGGTGAGGAACGCGCCGGACGCGAGAGCGCCGATCTGCGGCCGGGTGGTGGGCTGGGCGTTCCGGTCGAAGTCCTCAAGCGTTTTCCGTCCGGGGAATCCGACGGCGCGGATGCGTAGTTCGGCGCCGGAGGCGTTGCGGGTGCTGACTTCGCGTTCGAGGACGGCGGCGAGGTAGTCCTCGTGGGCCCAGCCCGCGTCGCGGGCCTGCTCGGCGAGCCGGGCTGCGACCTCGGTGATCCGGGGTGCTTTAAGCGCTGCGGCGAGATAGGTGATCTGTTTCACCGACTCTGAGGGGGCTCGTGTGGTGGCCATCAGATAACCTCGCCGGTCAGCCCGAACGCCCGGTCATAGTCGCTGAGATCCCGCTTCAGGCCGTCTGCCGGGGGAACGCCTCGAGGGTATTGGAACTGCTTGCGCAGCCTGTCCGCGATCTCGACATGGCCGGGATCGGTGATCGTCGCCCCGCGCGCCCAAACCCTGGCATGGTCGGCAACGATGCTCCGGTCCGCGCGGACCCGGACCCGGACCCGGTCCAGGTCCGCGGCGACGTCGACGAGTCGTCCGATCACGGTCGGATCGACGGAGTAGTCGTTCGTGTCCAGGCGGACGTAGTAGTCCCGGCCGAGGCGGACACTGTTGCGCCAGCCCAGATGGAGCGGGATCGGCGGCAGCGGCAGCATTGCGGCCCGGTCAGCTTCCAGCCGATCCACCGGTGCGGCCTTGATCGTTCGGACGACCCGCGCGTTGGCGTGTCCCAGCCACTCGGTGAACTGGTCGTTGAAGTCCGCCGGGGAGGCGAAGGAGCGCCCGGGCATGAACGAGGTCTCGAACCACCCGTTGCGGCGCTCGACGACGCCCTTGGACTCCGGATGGCGCGGCGGCAGCAGCACGAGCCTGGTCGCGAGAGTTCCCATGAATGAGGCTACCTCAAGCGTGACGCCTGCCGCGGCCCATGCCGGGCTCGTTGTCCCAGATCAGCCGGCGCGGGACCCGGCCGATTTGCCGGATCAGCTCCCACGACGCGAGAAGCAGATCCTCCGTCTTGCGGGTCGGGATCATCCGACCCGTGATGAACCTCGAGTGCGCCGAAGTGATCACCAGCACCAGCAGTAGTTTCGTCGTTCCGTCCTCGAGCGGGATCTTTCGCGGCGGGAACCAGAGATCGCACTGCGCGGCATCACCCGGCGCCCAGACCAGCCGATCCGCGGGATCGATCCGGCGATGCTCCGGCCGCAACCTCTTCCCGTTCTGCCGGAACCACGACATCGACCCAGGCCAGTCGGCACGCTCCGCGAGCACCACCGCCGGCAACTCGGGATCACCCTCCAGCAACGCCCGGAACCGCGCCTCGAACGGTGAAAACGACGTCGGCGCCGCTCTGCGCTCATACCGCGGCGGCGACTGCGACTGCACCGCCTTCACGACCGTGGTCCGCGAGATCCCCTATCGCTCCGCGATCCGCGCCTTCGGCACGCCCTCCGCAGCCAATCTCCGAATCAACGCCCAATCTTCCAAAGTGATCACACTCCAATCGTCGAGTGTTCACTTTTCAAGCGTCGAAACTGTCCAGTTTTCAAGCGTCATCGACAGTTGGTTCCAAATGTTGGGTTGGTGCCGGGGATCAGGTTCCGGGCGGCGCCGTCAGAGACGGGCTGGGGAGCGGCCTTCCCAGGTCGTCTTTCCGTCGTCCGGTGCGGTGCGTCTTGATTGCGAGTTCGATGCGTTCGGCCTCGGCGACGAAGAATGTGGCGATGCGCTTGAGCTTGGATGTGAAATCCGCACGCCCCGCCAAGTCGACCAGTCGTTCATCCGATACACACCGTCGGTTCATCGATATTCGGTCATGCACCCTCCAACATTGATCGAACGGCATCGCCGCTGTGTGCCGGCGTAGGTTGATGCGTTCGAAGCGTCGCCGCGATCACACCACCTTTCCGTCTCTCGAAAGTCACCGCGATGAACCGTCCCATTCAAGTCCTCTCCCTCTATGAATAATTCTTTGCCGGCGGAGCCCGCATCCTGCATACCAACGTCAGCGCCGGACTCCACGTCGGGGGGAGATCAACGGCACAGCGCCCTGTCGATCGCATCCGCAGTCCGCAGGGATTTCTCTGTGCAGCGCCTGCGCCGTGACCCGCGCTTCGTCCGCCTGACCGGCGCAGGCATCGAAGTAACGACGCTGAAACGAATTGGCGGGGCGGAAGCTCCGGCGCCATCCACGTTCACTGACCGTCAGCTGTGCATCGCCTCGAACGTGATCAAGCAAGCGGACGTGATTCTGTCGCTGAAGGAGCAGTCGCTCGGGCTGCTCCTTGCATTGCACCAGCGCGGGTTGGTGCCAGACATCCCGGTCGCAGCATGCCTACATCGATCCGACCCGGAGCATTCGGGACAGGCACTCTCGTGGCTCCGCGAAGCAGCCTCCACCGGTCTCCTGACGGCGGGAATCTCTTGCGCCCAATCGACCAGCGACGCGTACCAGTCGTTTCTCCCGCCCACTGCGGGACGATTCGTCATCGGAAACGGAATAGACACCAACCGATTCCGGCTCGGCACAGAAATCGAGCAGGCGATCACGCGGGGGGAGCTCGGGATTCCAACAACCGTGCCCGTCGTCGTTTTCGCGGCTAGGTTCGACGTGATGAAAGACCCCGGCCTGTTCCTGCGCTTCGTGGCCTTGCATTCCCTGGATCGCCCCGAGACGCACCATCTCGTGTGCGGGGCTGGGATGACGCTGGAGAATGACGCGTTCCGCGCCTTGGCCCACGAATCGGGCATCAGCAGCTCCACCAACCTGCATGCTCTCGGCATCCGTGATGATATGCCCGCGGTCTATCAGATTGCCGACATCGTCGCGCTGACAAGGGCTTTCGGCGAGGCGTCGCCGCTGTGTTTGCTTGAAGGTGCCGCGTCAGGTGCCACACCCGTCACCACTGACGTCGGCGACGCTGCGCTGACGGTGCAAGACATTGGATGCGTCACGACGCACGATCCCGCCGACATCGTCGCGGCCTGGGACGACGTTCTCACTCGACGAACAGAGCTACGCAGCCACGCTCTCGCTGCCCGCACTCGGATCGGAGGTGACCGCAGGATCGCCGAGTACGACTCCGTCGTACACGGCCTCCTTGGTAACAATAGGGCTGTTGCCTGACAGGCACTCTCCGTCACCGGATGGTCGGTTCCGCGAGGGTTCCGTGGAGGTGGCTGTCTCCTCCTTGCTCGCTGCATGGGTATAGATCGACACTGCTTCGCCCCGGGGCTCCTCGCCCAGCTGGCACACGCTCGAAATTCAAGCGCGCTCGAGCCACACCATCCCGTCGCTCAACTCTTGAAGATTTAGACTCATCCATATTGACAACCTTACAATGTAACTATAGTATCCTTACTACATAAGTTTTGTGTCCGGAATAGTGGATTATGCCCATGCGTGTCAACTTGCACATGCATGCGAGCAAAGGAGAGCAACGATGAATACACCACCGGCAGATGCCCATACCGCAGCCCCCCAATCCGACACGATGATGGCAATCGTTCATGATGGATATGGCGTGCCCAGCGAGGTTTTGCGCCTTGAACGAATCCCTCGACCCTCGATTGGTGAGAACGAGGTGCTGGTGCGCGTTCGTGCAGCAAGTGTGGACCCAGGCATTGCTCACATGGTCACCGGCCTTCCGTACCCGGTACGCCTTGCTAGCAAATCGCTTCGCGCTCCCAAAGGCCGCGTGCCCGGATTCGGACTCGCAGGCCAGGTGGTCAGCGTTGGCGCACGTGTCACTGGCATCGTGGAAGGAGACAATGTGTTCGGCATCGGCGCCGGCTCATTCGCGGAGTATTCTGTGTGCCGTGATGACAAGATCGCACTGATGCCCGACAACCTCGACTTCAATCACGCAGCAGCCATTCCAGTCTCGGGGCTCGCAGCGTTGCAGGGACTGCGTGATCACGGGAAAGTGCAGGCCGGCTACAAGGTGCTTGTCGTGGGTGCGTCGGGTGGCGTTGGCACTTTCGCCGTGCAGATCGCGAAGGCCCTGGGCGCCGACGTAACCGGCGTCTGTAGTGCCTCCAAAGCCGACATGGTCCGCTCAATCGGAGCCGACCATGTCATCGACTACAAAAACGAGAACTTCGCCGATGGTGCGACCCGGTATGACGTCATCCTCGACACCGGCGGAAACAGCAGTCTGGGTGAACTACGACGAGCACTTTCTAGCCACGGGACTCTCGTCATCGTTGGCGGAGAAGCGAAGGGCCGTTGGCTCGGCGGCACCGATCGCATACTCCGCGCACTCATGCTCAACCCGTTCGTCACGCAGACCCTCCGAGCATTCATCTCGACCGAGGATGCCCGAAACTTGCGTGCACTGGCAAAGTTCGCCTCCGCGGGTCAGCTCGTACCAGTGATGGATCAGAGCTACAGCCTCGCGAACGCGGTCTCAGGCATGCGCCGCCTGGAGGAGGGCCAGGCAAAAGGTAAGATCGTCGTCACGATACCTTGACTTCAGGGATGCAAACGCGATTTCGACCCCGCGAATCACGTTCTCCAGTGCCGTCGGGGTCGTCACCTCCCTGCTGGGCGGTGTCCTGGCCGACCGCGTTAGCGCCCGCAGATTGCTCATTGAGTTCGTCGCGTTGGAGGGGATCGCACTCCTTGGTACTCCTTTGCCGCCTCCTTCGTCTCGGCTCTCGTGATCGCTGGTGTCGTCACTGGTGCTAACCGCGGCGCCAACACAGTCCGTTCGGCGGTGATCGGCCACGCGTTCAATGGTTCTTCGCGTGTCGGGGCTCGAGCGATCATCCGAACGGTGCAGAATCTGGGCGTTGCGGTCGGAGGCGGGGCGGCCAGCATCCCCTTGGTGATCGGCACGCAGGACATCCGCACAGCGGGCAACGCGGTCGCGGTCGGGGGCTTTTGCGCCGTCGGCCTCCTGGCAGGCAAAGCACAAGGCGTCACGAAACTGGGGTGGACGATCGGCACCCTCATCAGCGGTGCGATTGCCACTTTTTTACTCAGCCTGGCTCTACTGACTTTCGATGTCGGCGTCGGGTACGCCCTCTGGACAGCGTTGGCCGGCGTCGCGGTCATCATCATCGGCGCACTGTTCCTCTCCCAGCGACTGACCGCGAAGAAACTGCTGGGAATCCTCATCGTCCTCATCGGCGTCGTTGGACTCAACCTCGCCGGAACCGTTTAAGCCGCCCTGATTCAAGCACTGTGAAAGGACACATCTCATGACTACCACGACACACACAGCGGAACCGATCACCGCCGCGAAGACGACGGGCCCCTGGGTCGCATTGATCGCAGCCGGGGTCTTCGAGGTCGGCTACGCGCTCAGCGTGAACGGAAGCGAAGGATTCACCAATTTCGCTTGGTCAATTATCGCCATCGTCTTCTTCCTCTTCACGCTCTTCTTCCTCAGCGTCGCCTTGAAAAAGATTGATGTCGGCATCGGCTACGCCGTGTTGGCCGGTATCGGCGCGGTCGGCGCGGCGCTTCTCGGTCCGGTCTTCTTCGAGGAAACCCTGACACCGGCCAAGGCGTTCTGGCTGGCTGTCATCATCGGCGGCGTCGTGTGGCTCAAACTCGCCGACAACGCAACGCCCAACAACGCCGCCGCGACGCCGATTCGCGAGCCCGCTCCGCGCGACGAGTGGAAATATCGGAATCCAAGTAGTGAGTACTCGAGCGTGGATCGATCGTGGCGTTGACTACAGCCTAGAGGTCTGCCGGAGGACGCCGCACGGTTTCCGGTTAATGCGGGCGCCGCTCTGGTCGGCATCGATTCCCTCAATATCGACGACCAAGACTCGGGTGGTAAGCGCCCAGCCCGCACCCTTCTGTTGGGTGCCGGGATTCGCATCGTCGAGCACCTCACCAACCTCGGATATCTACCGGCGCGGGGTGCTCGTTTCACGGCAGTTCCCCCGAAGATCTCCGATCTTTGACACCACCCCTGTTCGAGCGTTCGCGGAAGCAAGAACTGAACCTAGAACAACAAACACTTCGGCTGACGCCCAGACGCGCACCAACACCGCCCTACTGCAGTGCGCGGCAAATGCGCTGACAGGCCGACGCGCTCGATTACCCCATCCACAGACTTAGGAACACCATGTCAACAATCGCTCGACACATTCGCCGAATAGCAGCTCGCCTCCCCCAAGGGCTCTCGCCAAGATCCAAGACGACCCCTGAAAAACTCAGGCCGATTCCAAATCCAGATCATCACCTCACTGTGCTGGTGTGGATGGCAGTTCAGCGGGCTCACTTAGGGGGCTGAGATCAGGCACGCGGCACCGACGTCAATTTCGTAGGTGAACGAACCGGCAGCTATCAGCCTGGGTCGTGACCTGGCTATAGGTGTGCACGCTGGCGGGCGCTGCGGATCAGCCATGTTGGTGAGTGCGTCGGCGATAGTGAGCGCTGCGTGTATGTCGATACTGCCGAAGATTGACAGCAGCGGTAGCCTGCCTTGGCAGGCTGACATTCTCTTTGTGCTCGTGATTTCCAGGGACTCTTCTGATCCTTGAGCAGTGAAAGGCCTCAGAGACAACGTCACCTCCACCCTTCCTTGGGGCGGCGGAGCTCTGTGATGGCAGAAACGCCTAGCGTCGCAAGTTTGGTCCATACTTGGCGAATGCATGCACTCCCTCGTTTTGTCACCTGTCGGCGGTCGAACGGCTCCTCCGCACACTGGTCCTCTCATGCACTCGTGCATGCATCCCTGGAGGGAACACAAGTGGTCTGCGGATCTTCAGGAATCAAGGACGCCGGAGGCCCCGCGTGAGACTTGATCGAACGAAGTTCGAGCTCGTTTTTGATGAGCAGTTCAGGGGGGACACGCTCAGCCCCGACAGGTGGATCCCTTTTTACCTGCCTCACTGGAGTAGCCGTGACGCGTCACGAGCTCGATACGACGTCGATGACGGCTGTTTGCGGTTGAAAATCGACGAGGACCAAGCGCCTTGGAGCCCGAAGTACAACGGAGCCATAAAGGTCTCCAATTTGCAGACGGGTAGCTTCTCCGGCCGGCTCGGCTCGGCAGTCGGTCAACATCAGTTCACCAGTGGACTTGTCGTCCAGGAGGAACAGCCTGAGACTCGCTTATATCTTCCTGAGCGCGGACTCGTCGAGGTCCGGGCTCGCGCGATCACGCACCCCCAATGCATGGTTGCGCTGTGGCTCATCGGATTCGAGGACGAGCCGAGTCGCTCGGGCGAAATCTGCATCATGGAGATTTTCGGCAAGGACGTAGGCCAAGCATCCGGGCTCGTCGGGCTGGGTGTGCACCCGTTCGGAGACCCTGCGTTGAGCGAAGATTTCGGCAAAGTGCGAGTTTCTGGCGACTTGACGGATTTCCATACCTACGCGGCGACTTGGGACTCGAAGCGAATCGACTTCTATATCGACGACTTGCTGGTGAAGACCTCAACCCAGGCGCCGCAATACCCGATGCAACTCATGCTTAACATCTACCAGTTTCCAGAAGCCTCGGCAGTGGCCGAGGGAGAGGGAGAGGGAGAGGGAGAGGGGGAGGAAGAGGAAGAGGAAGAGGAAGAGGAAGTAGGAAGAGTTTTTATTGTCGATTACGTGCGCGGTTGGACGACTGCCGAGGGGTGAGCGCACCTTGGACACTCGTTCTGGACTTGAAGGTGCATCAGTCGGCGCCCAGGGAAGCTTCCCGCGCAACTGGAAGTGTCAGCGACGGTTGAAAAGTAGGCCAAGCACGACGGTCGACAAGGGACGCGCAGCGCTGAGACACCGAACCCTGGGCGATGTCGGTAAGACGCTTCTCCGCACGGAGGCTAGTGGGACCTCGTCTCTTGGACGCGAAAAATCTCCCTCCCATCCGCTTCCTATCGACTCATGCTTGGCTGGCTCGATCCGTTGACGACAAGCGGTTCAACTTTGGATTGCAAGGCAGAGCTCGGCTGACCAGGCGATACAGCTACCACGCCGCGATGCCGATGGACTAGTGAGGAGAGCGTTCCGAATTAGGGGGGTGCCCCTATGTTTTTGTCAAGCGGCGAGTGGGTGATCGGTTTGATAGAGGGTGCCGTCGCGGAGCATGGCATAGAGGACGTCGCAGCGTTGTCGGGCGAGGGCGATGAGGGCTTGGTTGTGGCGCTTGCCCTGGGCGATCTTGCGGTCGTAGTAGGCCCGTGAGACCGGGTCGCGGAGGGCGGCGAAGGCCGAGAGGAATAGCGCCCGTTTGAGGATCTTGTTCCCTCGCCGGGAGGGATGTTTACCGCGGATGGAGCTGCCGGAGCGCCTGGTCACGGGGGCCAGGCCAGCGTACGCGGCGAGGTGGCCGGCGGTCGCGAAGTCCTTGCCGGAGACTTCGGTGAGGAGTCTGACTGCGGTCCTGATCCCGACTCCGGGCATGCTGATCAGGACGGGGTGAAGAGGGCGATGTTAACGCCGACCCAAAACAGGGCCAATAGTGCCGGGCGAGTTCTAGGTCTCGTCGCAACACTCCACCAAGATTTGGAGTGTGAAGATGGCCAGACGTGGGCGCAAGAGAAACCTCAACCGCGAAGACGAGTATTGGAAACTCATCCTTGCCGGGATCGGACCGATCACCGCCGCGAAGCGCGTCGGGATCGGACGCACGACCGGCCACCGTTGGCGATCTCAACGTGGTGGGATCGCCCCGCTACGACTTGCTGAGGCAGACAGACACGAACGGTACCTGAGCCTGATCGAACGTGAGCGGATCGCTTTGTTCAGACGAGAAGGATTCTCCATCCGGGAGATCTCCCGGCGACTTGGCCGGTCACCGTCGACGATCAGCCGCGAGCTTCGCCGCAACATGCGCAAACACGACCGCGGCCAGTACGACGCTGTCCTGGCCCACGCACGAGCTCGAGAGAAGGCCCGACGGGTGCGAACAGGGCGCATCGGGCAAGACCCTCAGCTCCGCGACCTGGTTCAAGACAAACTGAAACTGGATTGGAGCCCCGAACAGATCAGCTACTGGCTACGAGACACTCACCCGCAAAAACGATCGTGGCACGTGTGCCACGAAACGATCTACCAGGCCCTGTACTGGCCGGGTAACAGCGGTTTGACCAGGAAACTGACACCACACCTAAGAACGGGCAGGCCACTGCGCAAGCGTCGACGGCGCCCCGACGTACGCGCCCCACGCTTCATCGCACCAGCGACCCTGATCGACCACCGCCCCCAGGTCGTAAACGACAGGTCCCGGTTCGGAGACTGGGAAGGCGACCTCATCATCGGCACGCGCACCCGGTCCGCGATCGGCACCCTGGTAGACCGCAAGAGCGGCTACGCCGTCCTCCTGCACCTCCCCGGCGGGCACACCGCAGCTGAAGTCAACGCATCGCTCATCACCGCGATGTCTGCCCTACCTCAGGAACTCCGGCGGACTTTGACCTGGGACCAGGGCGCCGAAATGGCCAGCCACGACAAGATCGCCTCCCTCTTCACCGACGGCGTGTTCTTCGCTCACGCCGGCAAGCCCTGGCAACGCGGATCCAACGAGAACATGAACGCACTGCTGCGGCAATACTTCCCCAAGCACACCGACCTCGCCATCCACAGCGCCGATGACCTCGCCGCTGTCGCGATCAAGATCAACAACAGGCCCCGGAAGCGACTCGGTTGGACAACACCAGCCCAGNGCTCCTCGCCGACGCACTACGATCCAGCTAACCAATCAGTGTTGCGACGACCGCTGGAATTCGCCCCGATTGAAAACAGGGCCACTATGTGTGTTTCTACTATGCCGTACCGGGCGTCGGCTGGTGGCTTCTGAGCCGGTAGCTGGTGCCTTTGAGGCTGATCACATCGGCGTGATGAACGATGCTGACGGCGCTCACTGAAATTCCCCAGTTCTGCTCACTGAAATTCCCCACTCCGGGTCGCTTCCGCACATAGAAGCGGGCCTTCCTCGATGCTGATGGTCTTCGACCACACACCAGCTTCAAGAAAGGCCCTACTCCTATGCTTTCAGAGGAGGACGACGTGGACATCCACGCGCTCAAACGGCAAGGGACGACGATCAGTGAGATCGCCCGCCGCACAGACCACGACCGTAAGACCATCCGCGCCTATCTCGCCGGCCAGCGCACTCCCGGAGTGCGTCAACGCGCCGCCCTGGACCCGTTCGACGCGTTCATCGACTACGTCACCGCGAGGCTGACGGAGGACCCGCATCTCTGGGCGGCGACGCTGCTCGACGAGTTCGTCCCCCTGGGCTTCTCGGGGTCGTATCAAACCCTGACCCGCCAGATCCGAGACCGGGCGTTGCGGCCGGCCTGCACCGCCTGCGCGCACGTGACCCGGCGGCCCAACGCGATCATCGAGCACCCGCCCGGCGAGGAGACCCAGTTCGACTGGGTCGAGCTGCCCGACGCCCCGTCCGGCTGGGCGTTCCCGACCAAACGCGCCTACGTGCTCGTCGGGTCGTTGGCGCACTCGGGGGTTTGGCGGGCGGTAATTTCCCCGTCGATGGACCTGCCCCACCTGCTGGCGGCGATGACGGTCCTGCTGGGGCTGCTGGGCGGGGTGACGAAGTCCTGGCGGTTCGACCGGATGAGCACCGTTTTGACGGCCGGGACGAGTGATCTGACGCCGATGTTCGCCGCGTTCTCCAAGCACCACGCGGTCACCGTCGTCGCCTGCCGGCCCGGTCGGGCAACCGCAAGGGCGTGGTCGAGAAGAACAACCACACCGCCGCGCAGCGCTGGTGGCGCAACCTCCCCGACGACGTCACCCTCGAGCAAGCCCAACAACGTCTGACCGCGTTCGCCAGAGGCCAGGACGGCCGGCGCCGCGAGGGACGCGACGGATCCACAACAGCCGCGGTCATGTTCGCCGCGGAACGCCTCCAGCCGCTGCCGCCGACACTGTTCCCGGTCGTGGTGACCGAGGAGCGCACCGCGACACGGCAGGCGTTGATCGATTGGCGCGGGAACCGGTACTCGGTGCCGCCGGAACTGGCCGCGGCCCGCGTCGTCGTCCACCAACGCCTCGGCGCGACGACCATCGATATCGCCACCATCTCCGGGGTCGTCCTCGCGCGGCCGAAACGGAGGCCGCCCGGTCGACCTCGACAAAGAGGCCTACAAGCGCCGCAACGTCATCGAGCGCTCGTTCAACACCCTCAAGCAGTGGCGCGGACTCGCCACCCGCTACGACGAGTCCCGCTACAACCGGCGCCGCCGGCCCACCTCCCTCGGCCAGGTCAGCCCCATCGACTTCGAACTGCAAAACACAAACGAGAACGCGGACTCCGCTAAAGCCGCATAACCCCGTGTCCAATAACCGGGACCAATGCCACAGGATGGAACGACCCCGAGCAGTGCAAACATAGCGGCGGGAACTGCTTGGTGAGTCGCAACCGTCAGTACCCAATGTTGTCGCAGAGTCCGAACCCGGGAACGCCCGCGCGCATGATTGGCACTACTCCGTTGGAGTACCGTAGCAAGCCTGCCAAACGCAGCTACCGGGTCTGCCCTTTCCCTCAGTTTGAACTAATGCTCGTTCCAGGGCTAACGTTCGCCTGCATTCGGGCCGGCGTTCGCAGCGACTTCCGCTCACGCTAGCGTCCGAAGGCCTCGGCGCACTGTTCCACTACTCGTACCTGAGGGCATCGATGGGGTTCTGCCGGGCGGCCCTGCGTGCTGGGATTGTTCCGGCGAAGAACGCGATGAGCATGACAACGAGAATGATGGATCCGACCGTGGTCGGCGCAAACTGCAACACCTGGAGTCCTTCAAGATCGACGAGCAATGTTGTCGAGAGGACGGCGCTGACGACGGAACCGACACCGAACGCGACCAGGGCGCCCAGCGCGCTGCCGAGGAAGCCGATGAAGACCGCTTCGGTGCTGAACAAAGCGTAAACCCTGCCTCCGCTCATCCCCATCGCCTTCATGAGGCCGATTTCCCGGGTGCGTTCCTGCACACTCATCAGCAAGGTGTTGATGATTCCGAACGCGGCTGCGATAAGAGCGATCACGGCGAAGGCGTTAAGAACGCCGATGATGCCGCCAATGACTGTCTGGATTGTGCCGAGCTGGTCCGCGACGGTAAGGGCGGAGTAGCCCTGCTTGTTGAGGTTGGTCTGGATGCGGTCGACCTGTTCCTCGCTAGCGTTCCTGTCGAAGTGGGCGGTGGCCGAGTAGTAGCCCACCCCGGTTGCGGCTGGTCTGCCGCTCTTCTGCACCGCGTACAGCGCATCTGTGAAGGTCTGGTTGATACGCACACCGGAGCCCAGAAGCGACTCGTTCTGAACACCTACGACGGTCCCTTCCAGCTCGTGCAGTTCGCCGAGATAGTCGTTGATGCCCAATGTGATTGTCTTCCCAACTGCGGACTTCGCGTTAGCGAAACCGAGATTTTCGAGGTACGACGACGGCAGCTGCACTTGGTTATGCTGGTCGACCTCGGTGAGTTGGTCCCCGACGGCGAGATCGGCGCGGTTCAGTGCCGAGTTGGCGTTGATGCTCAATTCGAACTTGCCGTTGCCGTTGTACTCGACGTAGCTTGGCAGCACCGTGACCAGCGCGTTCACGTCAGAAATACCGTCAGTATCCGCGATGGCAGCGAGATCTTGGGCGGTAAGAACCCCGGACGGAACGGCCACGCCGTCCTGAGGAATGAGACTGTCGACGGTGGCCTCGTCGGCCTCGTATTTAGCGGGCCCATCGTCCACTGCGCTCTCATCCGTCACCTTCGTGATCAAGAGGACGTCGGTGGCGCCGAAGCCGGCGACCTGGTTATCGAGGTAGCTGGAGACGCCAGTTCCGACAGCACTGGTGAGGGTAAGAGTGAAGGCGCCGATAAAAATCGCGAGGATGGTCAATGTTGTGCGCAGTTTACTGCGGAATGTGTTGAAGACCGCGGTGGCGACGACGTCGAGCGGGCTCATGCTGCGGCCCCTGTGGAACTTGCTGATGACTCCATAAGCCCGTCCCGAATGAGCAACTGGACGTCGCAGCGGTCAGCTAAATCCTCGTCGTGTGTGACGATGACAAGCGTGATTCCTCTGTCCTTGTTGAGTGAGAACAAGATGTCTTCGACCAGAAGACCGGTCACTGTGTCCAGATTGCCGGTGGGTTCATCGGCAAAGATCACCTTGGGATTATTCACGAGCGCGCGGGCGATGACCACCCGCTGCTTCTGTCCACCAGAAAGATTGGTCGCCCTGTTGCCAGCCTTGTCGGCCAGTTCCAATTGCTCAAGCACAGCCATACCCCGGGCCCTGCGTTCATTGGCGCCGACGCCCGCGATTTTCAACGGCAGGATCACATTCTCGAGCACGGAAGCATTGGGAGTGAGGAAGAACTGCTGGAATACAAAGCCAAAGTCTTCGTTCCGCAGCCGGTTGGTCTGTTTAGAACCCAGCTTATTGGCGGGGCTTCCGTTGACTAGCAACTCGCCAGAATCCGGATCGTCGAGCAAAGCGAGCAAGTGCATCAGCGTCGATTTGCCAGAGCCGCTCTTGCCAACAATGGCCAGCGACTGCCCTGCGAATACGTTGAGAGAGACGCCCTTGAGAGCATCGAACTTGGAGGCTCCAAATCCGTAGGACTTAGTGACGCCACGGACATCGAACAGCGGGACGCTCATGCCTCGGCCGCAAACGTCACAACGACGCTGCCCTTCTTGCGACCAGTTTCGACGTGTGCATGCGCCGCGGACGCTTCTTCCATCGTGTAGCTCCTGTCGATCACGGGGACGTAGGCTCCTGCATCGGCTAGGTTTCCCATGTATGCGACGTCCTGCGCCATGGCGGGAGCTGACCTCAGCCCGGTGAACGCTATGGCCGCCCTCGCCGCACCGATACGTTTCGTCCATAGCATCTGCACAAGGATTGCTGGGGACACCACCGTGGTCAGGTAGATACCGTTGGCCCTCAAGAGACTCCGGCAAAGACGATAGCTGCTCTTGCCCACCGTGTCGAAGACAACGTCATAGGTGCGCCCGCTTTTGGTGAAGTTCTCCTTCGTGTAGTCGATCACGTGGTCGGCACCGAGCGACTTCACCAAGTCAACGTTTGCAGTGCTGGTCACGGCAGTGACTACAGCCCCGAGGTGCTTGGCGAGCTGCACTGCCGCAGTGCCCACGGCGCCCGATGCGCCGTTGATCAGGATGGACTGGCCGCGCGTTAAGTGGGCAGTGTCCCGAAGAAACGGTAGTGCCGTGAGCGCCCCGTCGAAAATCGCGACCGCATCCGAAAAACTGAGGCTGGATGGTTTGATAACAATAATGCCGTCTTCCGAGGTGCAGACAAGCTCAGCGTGAGCACCCATTCTTGGTCCGACCGATCCCATCACCTGGTCGCCGACCCGGAACTTCGTCACCGCCGTGCCAACCGCTTCGACCTCGCCGGCGAAGCTTGTGCCGAGAATTGGAAGACGGGGGCGGGTCAAGCCGAAGTAGAGGCGGCCGGCGAAACTGTCGCCCTTGCGTGCGGTGCTTTCGGCACCAGACACGACGGTCGCAAAGTTGCGGATGAGCACCTCGATGTCTTTGGGGATAGGCGTGGGAACGTCCTCGATTCGTGCGACGTCCGGTGAACCGTAGGTACGACTAACAATTGCTCTCATGTGCCTTCCTTCGTCTTTAGTATTTTGCGCAGAGTCCGAAGCGATCAGAGATCGCACGAGCGCGGATGGGCGTCAGTGGTCCGTCGAGGTGTACCGGAAGACTGCGTCCAGCGGCAAGTTAAATTCGTGGGCGATCTGGAAGGCGACTTCGAGTGACGGAGAGTAGCGTCCGAGTTCAATCGCAATGACTGTCTGGCGGGTGACGTCGATTCGCCTTGCCAGCTCAGCCTGTGTCATCTCACCGTTGATGAAACGCAGGCGGCGGATGTCGTTGGTTACCCGTGTCGGCTTGCCCATCTGCTAGAAGCCCCTGCGGTACGAGGCGATCTTCAGCACTGAGTAACTGAACCCTGTAAGCGCGAATGCGGCGTAGATAGTGTTGGCAATCCAGAAATGAGGCACTTCTGCCAGCGCCATAATCAGCGGCACAACCATGAGGACGCTGAACACGAGGAACCCAAGGTTAAATCCGCGCCTGCGAATCTCGGCGTCTCGCTCATCCGTTCGGCGGGTCACCTTGGATGAAAAGATTCCCAGCACGATGTTCGCGACGATTGATGCGAGGATCGCGACGCCCACAGCCGTGAGCATCGGAATGACATACTCGATCTGCTGAACGGGCGCTTGCGAAACCTGCCCCAGGATGCCCGTGAAGTAAATCGCGGGCATTGCTATCGCGACCGTGGCGTAAATCCACGAGCTCTTCTCTTCGTATGACACTGTTCTACTTCCTTTCTGGGCGGCTTCGCATTGTCGGTAGCCCGACCATGGGAAGTGGAGACAGCATCGCGGCATCCGCCGCGGGAATGTCTACTTTTCTTTACATCCTCGAATGTATAGGAAACCAGTCACCATGTCAATCTTCTTTTACATGGAGACATGATTCTGGTCCAGCGCACAAACATCTCTCCGTGTTGAGTAGCGCGCTCGTCAGTAAGCGTGCCGACACCTGATCGGCAGGGGAATCGCAACGCGCGCCACCTTCCCCAGGCGCGGCTCCAGTTCCTCCAGGCTGGGTCTGCGGCGTACGTAGGCTCGATGCCGTCGACCCAAAGCCACTTTGGGGCATTCGAGGTGAAGGTCATTTCTGCCAAGGCCGCCTTGGGCACGGAATGGTGTCGACGCTCGTTGAAAAGTAGTCCGTTGGCGTTGAATCCGCCCAGTACGCGTCGTAACAGATCACTCTCTTCGCGGCCAAGAACGGCATTACCCGGTCGATGGGATACACCGGGATCTGCTGGGACAACTCCATGGCCGAGAGCTTCTTCGCGACCCTGAAAACCGAGTTCTACTACCGCCGGGGTTGGCCCACACTCGGCCGCGCGATCCGCGGCGTCGCGGCGTGCATCGAGGACCGCTACAACCGCCGCCACTCCTCGATCGGGCACGTCACCCCGGTGGACTTCGAGATGCAATACTCGTCACAGGCCGCCGAGATCCAACTCGCCGCTTAACCCGTGTCCTTTCTCCGGGGTCAAGGCCAGACCGCGTCCACCGTCCACAATCCGAATGGCCACCATCACGGGCGCCGCTCAGACATGCCCTCCTGACAAAGGCCCCTACATATCAGCTGTCAACCAGCGAGATTGGGTTGCCGACCATCAAAATCGAGAAGCCAGCTCCGGAAAGGCACCGCATCACCGTGTCGTGAAATTGTGATGTCACGGTTCCGGTTGGGCGTGGTTGCGTCCATAGTGCGAATATGTCTTGGGTGATCGGCTGCTGGTGCCACGCCTCATGGCTTGGCGATCCCTACTTCGAAGTAGGATCCGGGACAAGTCGTGGCGCAGTTCCTGCCACGTATGTACGTGCGATCGCCCACATGACGAGTGCCGAGCCGAGGAAGAGCGCGCCGAGTACCGCCCACCCCGCCGTTCCGTTCTCGATTACCGTCACGGTGAGGATCACGGGCGTGAACATCGAGCCGACCGAGAAGGCCATGGCAAACAAGCCTTGGTACTCACCAATGCGCTGCGGGCAGGCGAGCTCGTAGCTTAGCCCCCAGCCACCGGCTGAGGACAAGATTTCACCGAACGAGTGCGCAACCATGGCGAGCGCGAGTAGGACGAACGCAAGCACGGGGGATACCCCGGAAGTTGTCGCGTAGATAGTGCAGGCCACCGCACGGGCGTGTGCTGGGACAACAGTATGGCCGAAAGTTTTTTCTCGATGCTCAAGAATGAGCGCGTTTATCGCACTGCGTATCCCACGAAATCGCAAGCTCGCCGCGACGTCATCCGCTATATCGAAGGGTTTTACAACAGTCGACGCCGGCACTCCGCACTCGGTTACCGCCGGCCTAACGAAGTCCACTATGGTTACCAACAGCCAGCATTGGCAGCGTAGAAGAATCCTTTAATTCCGCTGTCCGAAATGCCCGCGGCAGGTCACACCTCGTCACCCGTTCTATCTTGGAAGGTTGGGGAATGTGCCCGACCCAGGCTTACGGAGTTTACGAAGCGACGCGCGTGGTCATGACACGCCGGCCTTTCCCCGGGTGGACCAGCGCGGTGTCGGCGCTGTTTTCCGTTCCGACGGACGATTCCCGTCCATGACTCGCTTTTTTTTTGGCGCCTGTATGCTACGATCACTTACTTACAAGGTAAACTTACAAAGTAAACTCACGACGTAAGGATTCAGACATGACGCAAGAAAACTACAGCCACGGTCACCACCCGAGCGTGATTCAATCTCACTCGTGGCGCTCGGTCGATAACTCGGCGTCCTACCTCGCTGACATGTTCGTTCCTGGCACAAGCGTGCTCGATGTGGGCTGCGGACCCGGGACAATCACCTTGGACATCGCTGAACGTGTAGCTCCCGGGCGAGTGGTCGGGCTGGATTCATCGGCGGAAATCGTGGCACAAGCCGCGGCGCGAGCACAGGAACTCCGGATAACGAACGTCGAGTTCGTAGTCGGCGATGCGTACGCGCTGAACTTCCCTAACGAGTCGTTCGACGTAGTGCACGCCCATCAGGTCCTCCATCATGTAACTCGCCCCGTTGACGTGCTAACGGAGATGCGTCGCGTCCGGACCCGTGAGGGTGTCGTGGGCGTCAGAGAAGTCGTCTACGGGGGAACGCTCTGGGACCCGGAGAGCTCGGGACTCGAACACTGGTTGAAGACTTTGATGCAGGTACTCGACCGAAACGGTGGCAACCCGGATGCCGGTCGAAACTTGAAATCCTGGGCGTTGGAAGCTGGATTCGCCAACGTCACAGCAGACGCGTCGATCTGGTGTTTTTCCTCCAACGAGGCCCGAGACTGGTGGGGCAGCGCCTGGTCTGATCGGGCGCTTCACTCTCAATTCGCGAACGACGCCGTAGAGGGCGGATTCGCCACCACAGAAGACCTGCAGCTCATGAGTGACGCTTGGCTTCGGTTCGTGCAGCGGGCGGACGGTTGGTTCGCCATGCCGCATGGTGAGATACTCGCGCGCGACTAATTCCCGCCGCCTCGCCCACCTCTCCGCAACGTCCCTGGAGCGGTTCTTCCCTATCCTCTTCCTCTTGCTGACCCTGTAGCTCGCTGAGCCGATCGCTCCATTCGGGACTAGCCATAGAGGAAGCTCCCGCCGGCAGAGACGACCGCATGTCTCATCATCCTTCCGCGTGCGGGGGAGTGCGGCTTGACCGACTCACGGTCGGTCGCTGCGATCGCATCCTCCAGAAGATCTTGGAGGAAGAATCGATCTCGAAAGCACGCCACAGAATAAAGCGTCTCGTCCCGAACCTGCGCCACTCGTAGGGCCCGCGCCAGGTGTGACACAGGCGACTCGCGCGCCCCACATTGGAGCTGTAACGACAAAGCAGCAAACGTGGGAACCAATACGCCGGTGGGTACCCCGACATCTCCGCATAGTCGGGCACGGTGTACATCGAGGGTCGGGGCGCGCTGCGTCGCGAGTTGACCACAGCCTTGCGGACGGGTCGGGCGCTGCGCGTTCCGCGGGCCCGCGCAAAACGAGGCAAGAGCTTCCTGTCAGAGGAGGTCATGATCGCCGCCCGACCCGCAGAAGCCAACGACAGGGCCGTTCCCGGACACTGGGAAGGGGATCTGATCCTCGGACTAGGCGGGGTCGCAATCGGTACCCTCGTCGAACGCACCACAAGGTTCACGATGCTGTTGCACCTGCCCCCGATGGACGAGCACAAGATGATCGGTGCACAGGTCAAGAACGGGCCGGCGACAGCCGGACACGGCGCCGACGCCGTCTGTGATGCGATCGCCCGAACCATCACCGGTCTGCCCGAGACCCTGCGCAAGTCATTGACCTGGGACCAGGGCGCCGAGATGGCCCAACACGCCAGACTCCGAATCAAGACCGGGCTGCCGATCTACTTTGCCGATCCCCACTCGCCGTGGCAGCGACCGAGCAACGAGAACACCAACGGGCTGTTGCGCCAGTATTTCCCCAAAGGCACCGACTTCACCCGCTACGCCCTGGACGATCTCGACGGCGTCGCCAAGACCCTGAACGAACGCCCCCGCAAGACGCTCGGTTTCAAGACGCCGGCCGAAGCGATGAACGAGCTACTGTTGTCCGCAAGCACCGGTGTTGCGATGACCGGTTGAATCCGCCCAATACGCGTCGGAACAGATCACCGTCTTCGCCGCCCAGAACGGCATCACCCGGTCGATGGGATACACCGGGATCTGCTGGGACAACGCCATGGCCGAGAGCTTCTTCGCGACCCTGAAAACCGAGTTCTACTACCGCCGGGTTTGGCCCACCCGAGCCCGCGCGATCCGCGGCGTCGCGGACTGGATCGAGGACCGCTACAACCGCCGCCGCCGGCACTCCTCGATCGGGCACGTCACGCCAGTGGACTTCGAGATGCAATACTCGTCACAGGCCGCAGAGATCCAACTCGCCGCTTAACCCGTGTCCACTCTCCGGGGTCAAGGCCATAAGGACCGTTGGCGAGGCGGGCCGGCGCCCTTCCCGCTTCCGTTTGCAGGCCGCGCAGGCAGATCCACCCGTCGACTTAGCTAGGTTCTCCTTGCCCTCCCGCGACGGTCGATCAGCTCGTCGATGCGGCGACCTGATAACGGTCATAATGAGGCATGAACTGCTTAGGGCCCACGCGGATATCTGATGAGCTCGAAAAGGTCGTGACGCACTGGTCGCCGCGTGTGATTGGCCAAGTCAACGACCAGTACATCAAGGTCGCGAAACTTCTCGGTGAACTTGTTTGGCATGCCCATGACGATGAGGACGAAATGTTCCTGGTCATATATGGCGATCTGCTCATTCAGATGGAGGGCCGGTCGGATGTGCGACTGGGGCCGGGCCAGTTCTTCGTTGTTCCACGGGGCGTGCTTCACAGTCCAGTCGCCGAACATGAAGTGGGGATTGTGCTTATTGAGACGGTGACCACGGCACATACGGGCTCCGTTCAGGTGCTAGGAACCGTGTCGTTGGAGCACCAACGCGGCTGTTAACCCATGTCCCAGCGTCCGTCACAAGTCCCATGACTTTCCCAGACCCGTCGGGTGTGCACGGGGCCGCATTCCGCGGCGGTGCGACGAAAACGGGCTTGTGGCTGGGTCTGGTAGCGCCGGATGGTGACATGGCGTCGCCGTCGTCGTCGTCGTCGCCGCTGTGTCTGAGCGCTTTGAGCCTGTTTAGCGTGGTGTGAAGGGCCTCCACGCGAACCATGGATTGGTGCTGCAAGCCCGGCAAGATGTCCACAACGGCAATTTCGTTTCGGCGGAGGATGGATACCAAACCAAATGGTCCGTCTCGTAGTGCCTCAATGACCCAAGGGGTGACGCCTTGCCGACAACTGCACCTCGTCACCGTTACCATTTTGGAAGGTTGGGGACTGTGCCCGACCCAGGCTTTCGGAGTCGACGAAGCGAGGCGTGTGGTCATCACACGCCGGCCTTTCCCCGGTGACTTCGCTCTGCGAACTTCCGCAGTCCTGCTCATCGAAGCTCCCCAGGTCGCGGGGTTGCATTAGCTGAAGTTAGTGCTCGTTGTCACGCGGCGCAGCTCGTTGGATTAGGCGGCGTGGTTGCGGAGCCGGTGGGAGCCGCCGTCGAGGGTGACGACGACGGATCGGTGCAGGAGTCGGTCGAGCATCGCGGCGGTGACGGTGGTGTCGCCCAGGATCTCGCCCTAGGCGCCGACGGGCCGGTTCGTGGTGATCACGATCGACGTTTTCAGGTAGCGCTGGTTACTGACTTGGAACAATGCTAACGCGGCCTCGGCGGGCAGCGGAAGGTAGCCCAGTTCGTCGACTTTTGCGGATGTCTGCATAAATCGACTTATGCTAACTTCGTGATTATGTCGATGTGGGTGGGGCGGCGATCCCTGAGCCCAGGTTTTTCCAAGGCTGTGGCCTGCGGTCGGCTGCGTGAAGGTCGGCATAATCACAGTCCTTCGAGGAACGCGAGCAGGCTGTCCGCGGGACGGTATCGGCCGGGCGGCGACGACACCGAGGTGGTTTTGGCCAGCGCGCGTTCCTTGATCGTAATGTCGGCATGGATGTAGGGATCCGTGGACCGGGTGTCGGCGTGGCCCAGCCAAAGCGCGATGACGGTGGTGTCCACTCCCGCGTGCAGCAACGTCATCGCCGTGGTGTGCCGCAGCGTGTTCGGGGACAGCTTCTTCGACTGCAATGTGCCGCATGCTAGGGCGGCTGTGGAGTGGTGGGCGGCCAGTCTGTGCTCGATCGCATCACGGGTGAGTCGTCGACCGGTGCGGGTGCAGAACAGCGGATCGGTCGGCAGTCCAGCCCTCTCGCGCAGCCAGTGACGGATCGCCGCCGCTGTTGCTGCGGTGAGCGGGATGGCGCGGTCTTTGCGGCCCTTCCCGTGGCAGCGGACGTTTGCGCCGGTGCCGCAGGCGATGTCGGCGCAGTTCAACCCGGTCAGCTCCGACACCCGCAACCCGGTCTGGACGCAGAGCATCAGCCAGGCGTGGTCGCGCCGGCCCTCCCAGGTGGTTAGGTCCGGCGCGGCCAGCAGTGCGTCGACCGCCGCGGCGGTGAGGTAGGACACCGTTGCTTTGTCGAACCTCTTCGGCGGAATCGCCAGCACACGGACGATCACGTCGGCGTGTTCGGGATGCTGCAGCGCGGCGTACCGGAACAGCGACCGCAGCGCGCCCAGGCGGGCATTGCGTGTGCGGGCGCTGTTGTGCCGCTTGGTCTCCAGATGGTCCAGGAACGCGCTGATCATGCCCTGGTCGAGATCCGACCAGTCCAGGTGCGAGGGCAGCTTCTTCGTCGTGGACTGGACGAAGGCGAACAGCAGCCGCGGCGTGTCGCGGTAGGCGGCGACGGTGTGGCCGCTGGCCTGGCGCTGTTTGGCCAGACGGTCACTGAAGAACATCTGGACCGTCGCCGTGATCGCCGTCATGGGCGAATTCCAGCAGTCGACGTTAACAGGACCAGCTTGGGGAACTGCATAGTGACCCTGAAGTTACGCTCGGCGCTATAGCGAGCTATGTGTCGAGTCGATCACGGCGCGTAGGCCTGGCCGGAAGATTCCACCTACCAATTCGCCACTTTGCGTTCGCCACTTTGCCGCACGCGGACGAGTCCAAACCAATAATATCCAAAGAACGAAAAGTCCAGTTCAGTCTTTAGAAACGACGATTACTGATGATTGCTGAATAGTTGCGAAAATCATGACTCCAGATCAGAAGGTTGGGGGTTCGAATCCCTTCGGGCGCACATCTTGACCCCCGCATTCAGCAGATTGCGGGGGTTTCCTGTTTGTCCGAAATTCACGGGCGTCGGCACCCGAAAAAACGCGGTCTCTCGCAGCGATAGAGTGAGAAAGTGCTCACCCGCCTGGTTCAGATCTCCCGACCGGTGCTCTGGATCAACACCATCGGAACCACGGTCATCGCCATGTGGCTGGTCGGGGATTTGTGGCGGTGGGAGATTGTTCCGCTGCTCCTCTGGGTGACGCTGCCGTTCAACTTGCTGATCTACGGTGTGAACGACATTTTCGACCAAGAAACGGATGCCCGGAACGCCCGCAAGGGTGGCCTCGAGGGGGCCCGCATCGTCGGCTCGGAAACCCGCGCCATCGTGCTCGGAGTCGTGCTGACCAACGCGCCTTTCGTGGCGTATTTCCTCGCTACGTTGCCGGCGGCGGCGCTCGCCTGGATCGCCGCGTACATCGTGATCTTCATCTTCTACTCGGCACCCCCGCTGCGTTTCAAAGCCCGGCGCTACCTCGACTCGCTCAGTAACGCCGCCTACGCTTTCCCGCTGGTCTTCGTGCCTCTCGCCCTCGGCGAGTCACCGGTCTGGGCGACGGCGATCGGACTGATGGCGTGGAGTGTGGCCAAGCACACCTACGACGCGGTGCAGGACATCGACGAGGACCGTGCAGCCGGAATTCGAACCACTGCCGTTCATCTCGGCGCGCGCGGCGCCGTGGTGTGGAGCGGCGCGTGGTGGGCCCTGTCCACCGTGGGTTTTGCGCTGATCAACTGGCCGGTCGCCGTGGTGAATGCGCTCATCGCCGGCTGGCTGGTGGGGTCGCTGGGGCGCAGCCCCACGCCGATGACGGCCCGCCGAATGTACCGCTACTCGATTGCGTTCCCCTACGTCGCAGGTTCCGTCGCCGGGGCCCAGCTCGTGGCAGTTTTTTTGCTCAAGGAGCTCCTATGACACGGTCCCGCAGGAAGACGAACCTGACCCCGCAGCGCATCGTCGTGCTCGGCGCGGGAGTCGGCGGGCTCACGGCCGCCGCGCTGCTGGCCCGCGCCGGCCATTCGGTGACGGTGCTGGAGGGCTCCGACTGGATCGGTGGCAAGAGCCGACGACTCGAAATCGACGGGCAGCACGTGGACACCGGACCGGCGCTGGTCACCTTCCCTCTGGTCTGGGAGGAACTGCTGGCCCGCTACGACGCGCTCGGCGCCCGCCGCTCTGTTCCCGCCGAAGCCGCCGCGGTGGCCGCGGTGACGTTGCGGAGACTGCCTGAGGTGGGCCGGTACTTCTACCGGGGAGCGGACGCCGTCCTGCCGGTGCCCGCCGGTCACCCGTGGCACGAGGCCTGGACCCGGTTCGAAAAAGAACACGGTGGCCTCGGGCCTCAACTCACGAGCATGCTGACCGCCGACCCGGCCGATCCGGCATCGCTGCCGGCCGTACGCAACGTGTTTCGGCTCTACGGCACCCGACTGACCACGCGCAGCTTTCTCGACGGCCTGAGCTGGATGCCCGAAGGCCTGCGTGAGGTTATCGCCATCCACACCCTCAATGCCGGTGTCTCTCCCCGGCGGACCCTCGCACTGTACGCGAGCATGCCGGCGATCATGGCCAGGGACGGCGTGTGGGTTCCCGAGGGCGGTGTGAACGAGCTGCCGCTCGCATTGCACCGGCTCGCGTTGAACGCCGGCGCGGTCGTGCGCATTAGCGAGCCCGTCACAGCCGTGTCGAAAGGGCTCGTGACCACGGCCACGGCGACGCATCCGGCCGACGTGATCGTGAGCGGGCTCGACCGTGGGGTGCTCGACGGGCTGCTCGGCGTGCCGCCGGTCCGGCCACGGAAGCTGTCCTGCTCCGGCGTGGCCATCTATGCCGTGCTTGAGACCTCGTTGCCGGAAGGCACCGCCACGCATTCCGTCGTGTTGCCCGACGACCCGGCCGCCCTGCACCGCAGTCTCGATGCCGGGGCTGTGCCCGAGCAGACGATGGCCTTCCTGAACTATTACCGGCCGCACGAGGTCTATGCCAACGACAGGGCCACAGTGGCGGTGCTCCTCACCGCGCCCGCTGACGGCCACCGCTATGACCTTGACAGCCCGTGGGTGGCGCGTGAGGTCGCGCGGGTCAGCGCCGCCGTGGGCCTGGACCGGCCGATCAGCGAGCTGTTCCGTGATCACGTCGTGCTTGATCCGCGGTACTTCGCTGGCTGGGGCTCCACCGGGGGTGCGCTCTACGGCGCCACCAACCCGCTCTGGCAGAGCGGGCCTTTCCATCGCCCCGGGTACACCAGCCGGGCACGCCCGTGGCTGTGGCGGGTGGGGGCATCGGTGCACCCCGGCGGCGGTATACCGGCCGTGCTCGGCGGCGCCATGACAGCGACCTACAAGCTGATCGGCCGCCTCGACGCCCGCTGATCGAGGAGTGACGGCCGCCGGATCAGCGAACGGCCAGGTCCGGCCGAGGCAGATGCGCCGACTCGCGGCGCATATTGGTGCGATCACAGCCGAAGCAGGTCAGCACGTAGACGGGCAGGGCGCGGTGCGCGGCGTGCGCCAGGTTCGGCGTCAGGCGAGCTATCGAGTGGCAAAAAGGACACGTGATTCACATGGCTGAAGCTCCTGATCCCATACCCGCCACGATCTGCAACGCGTGTTTCGAAGTTGACTCAGGTGATGTCGGCGCAGTACGCCCTTGACCTTGCCAAATGCGTGTGCCGCACCCTCCGGCATCCTGTGCTGCGAGGTTCGATGTGCTCGATCATGAAGTCCGTGCCGGGGAACAGGATGCTCTCATGGCCTTCGCTGAACCGCACGAGGTAGGGAGGTTCGCCGTCAAGCCCGCGAACCTCCACGATGTCACCGTGCCGGTCCGGTACTTCCACCGTCTTTTCCTCGGATGACGACCCGGTCTCCCTGCGCTGCATGCATAGGAATCACCTCCTCGCGGATTACCGTACGCCCGCTCGCGCGCCCTGCACAGGGCAGAGAGAGGCGGCGCGCCGGGTTCCGTCAAGGCGGCGCAACCTGGGCGGCGCAGGTCAGTCCGCGCCATGCAGGCGATCGCAGAGGGCGGTGAGCTGCAGGAGCTCGTCGGTGCCGAGCGTGTCGCCGATGCGGTCGGTGATGGTGCCCATGTGCTGGACAGCGACCCGGCGGAACAGGTCGAAGCCGGCATCCGTCAGTTCGATCAGGGCGCCGCGGCCGTCAGTAGGGTCGGTGTGCTTCCGCACATAGCCCCGCGCGGCCAGCCGGTCGACCAGACGGCTCACGCTCGGCTGGGTCAGCAGCACCTGCCGATTCAAATCGCGGAGCCGCAGGCGCCGGCCGGCGGCCCGGGACAGGTTGAACATCACGTCGTACTCGTTGAACGAGATGTTATGCGCCGGAAAATCGGCGGCCAGGCTGCGCATAATGGCAACCTGGGCACGAAACAGTGATTCCCAGGCGGCCACGGCCACGGCTCGATCGGTCACGCTGCCTCCACACATCCTTGATCTCCAAGAATAGGGACTCGGCATCGGGCCGCCTCCTCCACTCGTGGGGATTTGTACAAAAAAAAGAATGACAAACAAGTGGCGCTTCGTTACGCGTTCGTTATATATTCGAAGTGCGTCAACCGTTTGCTGTGGCGGAAGACGCGAAATGTGATTGCAGGACACTCTTGGTGCAAGGGAAGAGGGCTGGTCGTAGCTACTACGACCGGCCCTCTGTCACGCCATCGCCGTCGAATTGTTTTGCAGCGTCGCTCCCGGAAGGCCAGAACCGACCGCAATTTGTGGATGCTGTTCATCCCAGGCAGAGCGCCGTGCCCGGTGTTGGACCAATTCGACGGAGATTCTGGTCTGAAACTGCTTTTCGGAGTATTGCGAAGACGATTTGGCCAGAATCTCCGTCGAATCCGTTCGAGGCGAGTCGCTGCATGGCCCCGGAAACCCCGATCGGCGAACCCTCAGCGCCCGTGGCCGGGGGAATCAGACAGCGGGAAGCTGGACGTTAGAAGACGTCCGGACTCGGCGTGCTCGATTGGCGGATCGACACATCAGCGTGCCGGTCGAAGCGGTAGCCGACCCCGCGCACGGTGCGCACGATGTCTTCGTAGCGGCCGAGCTTGGCGCGCAGGCGACGCACGTGCACGTCGATGGTGCGCTCATTCGGCGCGTCTTCCTCGTCGGAGGCGTTCCACAGCTTGGCGATCAGTTCGGCACGCTCGATGGTGCGGCCTTCGCGGAGCACTAGGTACTGCAGCAGCTCGAATTCCTTGTAGGTGAGCGCCGCGGTCTCGCCGTCGAGGATGACCCGCTTGCGGGAGATGTCCACCACGACGCCGCCGAGTGCGCGGTCGGGGTCGTCCGCCAAAGTGCGGTGCCGGGCCAGCGCAGTCGGGTCCTGCAGGGCGAGGCGCACGACGTCGACGTCGCGTCCGCCGGCTCCGGCGGGCGCCAGTGCGACCGCGGCATGAGTCTCCGCCGTCGGCGCGATGGTTCCGGTGAGGGCTTTGAGCGCTTCGACGATGCGGCTCAGGCTGGTCCCGGCCGCGGCGGCCGTGGCCTCGTCGATGCCGACGTAGAAAACGAAGCCACGGGCCTGCGTGCCCTCGGGCACGGCGCGGATGCGCGGTGCGGCGGGCGTCGGTGCGGCGTGGCGTTCGAGGCGTGCGGCCTGGGCCGAGCGGGCGGTGTCAATGTGGGCAAGCGACATGAGAGTGATCCTTGGCTGGGGTAGTGCAGGTGAACCCGACGCTGAGGAGCGGTTCCAGGTTCGAAAAAATTCGGCCGGTGAGAGGCCTGGAGGGAGCCAGAGGGGCTCCAAAGTTCGACCAGCCGGCCGCGTGAAGTCAGCGGGGCGGGAACTCGGCGAGGTGTTCGCTGCCTAGCGGGACATTCGGCAACACGCGCAGCAGCTGCCGGGCATCATCATGCCGGCAGTCCCGGGGGCCTCGGAGGAGGTCTGGGGGCGTGCGCTCGTTGTCATAGTTGCGAGTAAAGCCCACTGTTACGGCGTGTGTCAATTCTGTAACCGAGGATGACGCCGTGTGACACGCATCACGTTCGGTGGCTCCGCGGTGGATCGGAGGATCCATGGCTGATCGCGAAACCATGAAAGTATCCATGATCAAATTGAATTCGATCAAAGATTCTTGAATATGCGGGGCAACGGCGCAGGGCATGTCGCAGGACCTGCAATGTCCGCCGCCCCGCGGAATTGATGCTCGCTTGGGCTAGACCACTCCGTAGAGGCGGTCGCCGGCGTCACCGAGGCCGGGAACGATGTATCCGTGCTCGTCAAGCTTGTCGTCGACGGCACCGAGAACGATGGTCACTTCGCGGCCCTCGAGGGCCTCCTCGACCGCGGCGAGCCCCTCAGGCGCGGCGAGGATGCAGATGGCCGTGACATCGACGGCGCCGCGGTCGAAGAGGAACTGGATGGCTGCGATCAGCGAACCGCCCGTGGCGAGCATCGGGTCGAGCACGAAGCACTGGCGGTCGGAGAGGTCGTCGGGCAGGCGCTCCGCGTAGGTGGTGGGCTGAAGGGTCTCCTCGTTGCGGGCCATGCCGAGGAAGCCGACCTCTGCCGTCGGTAGCAGCTTGACCATGCCCTCGAGCATGCCCAGGCCGGCGCGGAGGATCGGCACGACGAGCGGCTTGGGGTCGCTGATCTGCACGCCGCGGGCCTCGGAGACCGGGGTCTGCACGGTCACGTCCTCGACTCGCACGCCGCGGGTCCCCTCATAGGCGAGGAGGGTCATCAGCTCTTCGACAAGTGACCGGAAGATCGGCGACGGCGTGTTCTTGTCTCGGAGTACCGTGAGTTTGTGGGTGATCAGGGGGTGGTCGGCTACGTGGACTCGCATAGGCTCAATCTACTAGTCGGGGAAGGGAGCGTAGATGGGCGAGGTCGATCGCCGGCACAGCGAATGGATGCGGCTCGCGCTCTGCGAGGCCCGTGCTGCCCTCGAAACGGGGGATGTGCCCGTCGGTGCGGTGGTGCTGGACCCGTCCGGCCGTGTGATCGGCCGCGGACGCAATGAGCGCGAAGCGCTGCAGGATCCCACCGGCCACGCCGAGATCGTCGCCATCCGTCACGCTGCCGCGGCCCTGGGGGACTGGCACCTGACCGGCTGCACCCTGGTGGTGACGTTGGAGCCCTGCGTGATGTGTGCGGGCGCGATCCTGGCCGCACGGGTGCCGGTCGTGGTTTTCGGCGCGTGGGACGAGAAGGCGGGCGCCTCCGGATCGGTCTATGACGTGCTGCGTGACCGCCGGCTCAATCACCGCGCTGAGGTCTACGCCGAGGTCGACGCTGACGAATGTGGGGAACTGCTCAGGGCGTTCTTCGCGGACCCAGCCCGTCGAGCCATTCGCTGAACATGGACCGGGAAGCGCTCTGCATGCCGTTGGAGTAACGTTCGCGTTCGCGGCGCAGGTCGCCCACGTCGAAGCCCTCGGCGGACACCTCAGCCTCCGAGGCCTCCAGCCACACCTCGTGCATCTCCTCGGTGACCTCCGGGTGGAACTGCACGGCCAGCGCCCAGTCTCCGATCCCGAAGGCCTCATTGCCGTACTGGGGGGACCCGGCGAGCCGTGTCACCCCGTCGGGCAGGTCGAACGTGTCGCTATGCCATTGGAAGACGGGGACGCCGCTGACGTGTCGCAGCGGGGAGGTCGCCCCGGCCTCCGTGGGCTCCACGGAGCGGTAGCCGATCTCGTTCGTCGGCCCACGGTAGACGCGGGAGCCCAGAGCGTTCGCCATCAGCTGCGCACCCAGGCACACGCCGAAGACGGGCAAAGAGGCGCCGAGCCGCTGCGTGAGCAGCTCGATCTCGGCGTGCAGCGTGGGGAACTCGTCGGCCTCGTAGACTCCCATCTCGCCGCCGAGAACGACCAGCAGGTCGGCTTCCCGCGGGTCGAGGGCGCGCACGTCCTCCCGGAGCGTGTCGACGTAGCGAATGGAGTAACCGTGCTCCCGCAGCACCGGTTCGAGGTTGCCGAGGTGGATCGTGTCATCGTGGCGCAGGACGACCGCGGTGCGGGTCACTCGGTGCCTTTGATGACGATGGTGTCGGTGGGCGGCGCGCGGCGGTTGGCGTCGAAGAACAGGTCCGGCTCGAGGTAGATGACGCGGGCCGCCGGCACGGCCTCGCGGATGCGGGTTTCGACGGTGTTGATGCCCGCCGCCACCTCGGAGAAATGGCTGTCGGCCTCGAAGGCGATCTTGGCGGCGACGAGCAGTTCGTCCGGGCCGAGGTACAGGGTCTTGAGGTGGATGATCTTGCGCGTCTCCGGGCCGGCCAGGATGGCACGCTGGATGGCCGCGGCATCCTTCTTACCGGCGCCTTCGCCGACGAGGAGGCTCTTGGTCTCTACGCCGAGGACCACGGCGACCAGGACGAGCAGTATGCCGATGAACAGGGTGCCGATGGCATCCCAGACGGGCTCGCCGGTGATGATGGTGAGGCCGACGCCGAGGAAGGCGAAGACCAGGCCGGCGAGGGCGGCGACGTCTTCGAGCAGCACGACGGGCAGCTCGGGCGCCTTCGCGTGCCGCACGAACTGTACCCAGCTTTGGTTGCCGCGCACATGGTTCGATTCCCGGATGGCGGTGCGAAGTGAGAAGGACTCGAGGCCCATGGCGACCAGCAGCACCACGATGGGCAGCCACGGCACGTCGAGCGGGTGCGGGTCCTGCAGCTTCCGCACACCCTCGTAAAGAGAGAAGACGCCGCCGACGGAGTACAGGATGATCGACACCACGAACGCGTAGACGTAGCGTTCCCGGCCGTAGCCGAACGGATGCTCCTTGTCGGCTTCCTGCTTGGCCTTGCGACCGCCGATGAGCAGAAGCACCTGATTTCCGGAGTCGGCCAGGGAGTGCATGCCCTCGGCGAGCATCGAGGAAGAACCGGAGAATGCCCAGGCCACGAATTTCGTGATCGCGATCCCCAGATTGGGGAGGAGTGCCGCCACGATTGCCTTGTTCCCGCCCGAAGTGCTCATGGGGCAATCCTAGAACGCACGCCAGACGGACCCGGCACAGGGGGCGAAAGTAGACTCGTCGGATGACTTCGACTGCAACCACCACACTGCCCGCCATCGCGTTCCTCGGCGCCGGATCGATGGCGAGGGCCGTTCTGACCGGGCTGCTGAACCCTAATGTGACCGTTGAGGGCGGCATCCGGGCAACCAACCGCTCCACGGCGAAGGCCGACGAACTCGCAGGAATCCCCGGCGTCACCGCCTGGGCCACCGCCGACGAGCCCACGGCCAACCGCAAGGCCGTCGCCGGCGCGCGCATCGTGATCGTCGCCGTGAAGCCCGTCATGGTCCTCGACCTGCTGGCCGAGATCGCCGACAGTCTCGAACCGGGCACGCTCGTCATCAGTGTCGCCGCCGGCGTCACCATTGCGACGTTCGAGGGGTCGCTGCCCGAATCCGTGTCGGTCATCCGCTCGATGCCGAACACGCCGGCCCTCGTCGGCAAGGCCGTCACCGGGCTGAGCGCCGGCACGCGGTCCAGCGACACCGATCTCGAGCTCGCGAAGAAACTCTTCGGCACCGTCGGCGACGTCCTGGTCGTGCCGGAGGAGAAGCTCGATGCCCTCAGCACCATCTCCGGATCAGGTCCGGCCTACGTTTTCTACCTGATCGAGCAGCTCACCGCCACGGCGATCGCCAAGGGCTTCACCCCGGAGGAGGCCGCGGTCATGGTGAACGGCACCTTCCTCGGTGCGACGAGCCTGCTGGCGGCATCCGACCTGTCCCCGACGGAGCTGCGCCTCCAGGTCACAAGCCCGAGCGGCACCACCGAGCGTGCCGTGTGGGAGCTGGAAAAGGGTGGGATCAAGGACCTGTTCGACCGGGCGACGGATGCCGCACTCGCCCGGGCCCGCGAACTCGCCGGCCACTAGAACTCACCGGCGCCTAGAACTCCAGGGACGCGAACCGCTCGATGTCGGACTCGGTGCCGGAGACGATGATGAGGTCTTGGTCAGTGACGACCGACTTCTCGGTGGCGTAGGTGAAGGGGCGGCCCGGGCTCTTCACGCCGACCACGGTGACGTTGTACTTGCGGCGCAGCCCGGATTCGGTCAGGTTCAGGCCCCGGATCGGCTTCGGCGGGATCATCTTGACCAGGGCGAAGTCGTCGTCGAACTCGATGAAGTCGAGCAGTCGTCCCGACACGAGATGCGCCAGGCGCTCGCCGGCCTCCGCCTCCGGGAAGACGACGTGGTTCACGCCGATGCGCTCAAGGATCGTGCCGTGCGACTTGGAGATCGCCTTCGCCCAGATCTGGGGGATCCCGAGGTCGACCAGGTTCGCCGCGATCAGCACACTGGCCTCGACGGACGAACCGACGGCGCAGACGGCGATCGAGAAGTCCTGGGCGCCGATCTGGCGGAGCGCTTCGATGGAGGTGGCGTCGGCCTGCACCGCGTGCGTGACGCGCTCGGACCATTTCTGCACGAGGGAAGCGCTGTCGTCGACGGCGAGCACATCCCGGCCGAGACGGTCGAGCTGACCCGCGGTGGCCGCGCCGAAGCGGCCGAGGCCGATCACGAGCACCGGTGCGTCGTGTTTGAAGCGATCAGCCAACGATGGGCCTCTCTTCCGGACGTGAGAACAGCTGCCTGCTCTGGCTCGCGGCGAGGGCAGCCGCGAGTGTCACTGTACCAATTCTGCCCATGAACATGGTCGCCGCCAGCACGTACACCCCGGCGGGAGGCAGATCGCCGGTCAGCCCGGTCGACAGGCCGCAGGTGGCGAACGCGGAGATCACGTCAAAGAGCACCAGGTCCAACGGCGCCTGGGAGATCTGCAGGATCAGAATGCTGGACACGGCCACGGTCGTGGCACCCCACAGCACCACGCTGACGGCGAGCCGCAGGATGTCACTGGGGATCCGGCGGCCGAACGCCTCCATCTCGCTTCGTCCACTGGCCTCGGCGACGGCCGCCAGGAAGAGGATGGCCAGGGTCGTCACCTTGATGCCCCCGGCGGTGGACGCGGACCCGCCGCCGATGAACATCAGCATGTCCGTCACGAGCAGGCTCGACCCGTGCAGGTCGCTGACGGTGATGGTCGCGAAGCCGCCGGACCGGGTCATCATCGACATGAAGAGCGACTGGAAGATCGTGTCGCCCACGTTCAGGGAACCGAACGTCTTCGGGTTGTCGAACTCGAGCACGATGTACACGGCGACGCCGGCCACGAGCAGCGCCACCGTCGTGAAGAGGGTCAGTTTCACGTGCAGCGACCAGCGCCTGGGGCGGTACCAGCCCCGGGCGAGGGCGTAGATCACCGGGAAGCCCAGGCTGCCGAGGAAGGCTCCCAGCATCAGGGCGCTGAGGAACCAGTAGTCGTTGGCGAACGGCGTGAGGCCTCCGACGTTGGGCGAGAAGCCGCTGTTGGTGAACGCCATGGCGGAGTAGTACACGCTCTGCCAGAGAGCCTCGCCGGTGGGTGTCCCGACAGCCAGGATCCGCGGGAAGAGCAGTGCGGTCACGATCAGCTCAATCACGAAGGCGCTGATCGCGACCGTCACGAGGAGGTTGCCGACCTCGCCCAGGCGAATGGCCTGTCCCTCGTTGACCGGTCCGGCGTGGATTCGGGAGGGATTCGTGTCGCTGGCGGCCATCAGCCGGGCACGCAGGCCCAGGCGCCGGGAGATCACCATTCCCATCAGGGAGGCAAGGGTCAGAACGCCCACGCCGCCGATATTGACGCCGACCACAACTAGGACGTTGCCGAAGGAGGACCAGTGCGTCGCCATGTCCACCGTCGCGAGGCCGGTCACGCAGATCACCGAAACCGCCGTGAAGAGGGCGTCGTGCAGGGGCGTGATCGTGCGGTCTGCGGATGCGATCGGCAGGGAGAACAGCAGCGTGAACACCATGACCAGCGCCGTGAACACGAGGATGGCGAAGCGGGACGGCGAGCGGCGAACGAGGCCGTCCACTGAGTCCCGGACCCAGGCATACCAACTCGTGGGACGCGGCGCAAAGGCGGAATCCGCCACCCGTGTCTGCACTGAAACCTCCGACTCGCCCGCCGCGAACGGCTGTCGTCATGGTATCCCCACCGGGAATGACTAGCCTTGGGGAATGGCAGACATCTTCGGCGTAGTGGCGGATCCGACCCGACGCGAAATTCTACGCATTCTCCTCGAGCGATACAACCAGTCGAACGCGACCGGTGGAGAGCTGAGCGTGTCTGACATCGTCGACAAGCTCGGCCTCAGCCAGCCGACCATCTCGAAGCACCTGAAGGTGCTGCGTGAAGCGGGCCTTGTGGGCGTGAGAGAAGCCGGTCAGCACCGGTATTACCACCTGGACTACGCTCCGCTCGAGGAGATCGAAGACTGGTTGATCCCCTTCCTCAGTGTCGACTTCGACGCCACCGTCGAGGAGCTGACCGAGGAGACCGAGGGCTTGAAGGTGGAACAGCGGGCATTTGCTGCCGCCATCGGAAAGGCGTTCGCGGAGACGTCATACCAAATGGCGCATGCGGTCAAAGATGCCAAGCCCCGAAAGTGGCGGAAAATCGACTAGTTGGCGGCGTGTGAACGCACGAATGCGACCACCGCGTTGGAGAGTGTTCTTTTTCCGGTAGACTACTATTTACCGTGTCTGTCGCGAATCCCGCGGCGAAACCAATTCTTTTGTGAGGTCCGTGTGGGTTCTGTAATCAAGAAGCGACGCAAGCGTATGGCGAAGAAGAAGCACCGCAAGCTTCTTCGTAAGACTCGCCACCAGCGTCGCAATAAGAAGTAGACGGTTCTGAACCGTTCGTAATAACTACCGGCGTAAGCGCTAGGCCCTTGGGGTCTAGCGCTTTTTGCTTGTCCGGGTGGCGGCCTTGATGCTTCGGCGCTTGAGGATCATCACCGGCCAGTGGCGGGCCGCGGCATAGCGGCGAAGGGTGGCATCCGGATTCACGACCACCGGATTGCCGACCAGGTCCAGCAACGGAATGTCGTTATGGGAGTCGGAGTAGGCCCAGCAGTCGGCCAGGTTGACGCCGCTGCGCTCTGCCTGGGCGTTGGCGGCGACGGCCTTGCTGGCACCGTGGCAGACTCCCTCGGTGAGGCGGCCGGTGAAGATTCCGTCGACGGCCTCGAGCCGGGTGCCGACCGCGCCCGTGAGGCCTAGTCGTTCGGCGATGACGTCGGCCACCTCTTGGGCGGTTGCGGAGACGAGCCAGACCTCGCGTCCGGCCTTGAGGTGCGCACGGGCGACGGCGACCGTTTCCGGCCAGAGTCGCGGCAAGAGGCGGGCGTCGAAGATCTCCGTGCTGAGCGCGACGAGTTCGTCCCGGCTGTAGCCGACGACCACTTCCAGCGCGCGCTCCCGGATGCTCGCGAGGTGCATCCTGTTTTCGCCGACGTAGAGGAATCGGGCCTGCTTCCAGGCGAAGGAGAGCAGGTCGCGGCCGGTGACCAGTCGCCGCCGCCAGGCACCCACTCCGAGGTGGTACAGGCTGGCGCCGCGCAGGAGGGTGTTGTCCACGTCGAAGAACGCGATTGCGGGGGCGATGGTGTCTTCGGACATGTGTGCGGTCAAGTCTAGTTGCGTGTTGCGTCGGCGAGCCAGCATAGGCTGGAGCAATGGCTACTGCACTCCTCACCCTGATCGGCAAGCCCGGTTGTCACCTCTGCGATGACGCCCGGGATCTGGTCGGCAGCGTCGTGACCAAACTCGCCGACGACCCGTCCGCCCCCGACATCGTGCTCGAAGAGCGTTCAATTCTCGACGACGCCGAGCTGCACGCCCTGTACGTCGAGGACATCCCGGTGCTCCTGCTCAACGGCAAGGTACACAATTACTGGCGCATCGATCCACTGCGGCTGCGCACGGCGCTTTTGGCCGTGCGATGATCCGGCACATCGTCTCCTGGCAACTAGCCCCGGCCGACCCGGCCCAGAAGGCCGCCGCCGCGGCCGGGATCGCGGTCCGCCTGGAAGGGCTCGTGGGCGTCGTCGACGAGATCCGCTCCCTGCAGGTGGATTTCGACGTCGCCGGCGGCACCAACTGGGACGTCGTGCTGATCGCCGACTTTGACGACCTGGACGCCGTCAACCGCTACCAGGTCCACCCCGCGCACCAGGCGGCGGGAACCTTCATCCGTTCCGTCGTATCGTCGAGGATGGCCGTCGATGTCGTCGTCTGACCGTTCGGCTACGGCTCGAGGCGCGTCGGGCCGCGGAACAGGTAGGTGACCTCGCGGATGCTGGCCTGGTGCAGCATCAGCATGAGTACCCGCGCGAGGCCCATGCCGAACCCGCCGTGCGACGGAACGCCGTAACGGAAGAAGTCGAGGTAGCCCTCGATCTCCTCGGGGTCGACGCCCTTCTCCTTGGCCTGCTCGACCAAAGTGTCGATGCGGTGCTCGCGCTGCGCTCCAGTGGAGATCTCGGTGCCATTGAAGATCAGGTCATAGCTCTTGGTGATGCTCGCGTCGCCTTCGTGGCGCATGTGGTAGAACGGCCGGATGCTTGAGGCGTAGTCGGTGAGGAAGACGAACTCGTGGCCGAAGGTCTCGAGCACGTAGGCGGCGATCCGGCGTTCGCCTTCGGGGTCCATGTCGTCGTCTTCGCGCGGGACCTCGTAGCCGCGGGTCTTGACGATCTCCTTGGCCTCGGCCAGCGGGATGCGCGGAAACGGCGTACTGGGCACGGTGACCTCGACCCCGAAGAGGGCCAGGACCTCGTCGCCGTGCTTCTCCTTGACGGCCGTGAATCCGGCGACAAGCAGCTCTTCGTGCAGCCGCATGACGTCTTCGTGGCTGTCGATCCAGCTGATCTCGGAGTCGACGCTGGTGAACTCGGTGGAGTGGCGGCTGGTGAACGACGGGTCGGCGCGGAACGCTGGTCCGACCTCGAAGATTTTGCCGAAGCCGGCGGCCTGGGCCATCTGCTTGAAGAACTGGGGGCTCTGCGCCAGGTAGGCCTTGGTATCGAAGTACTCCACCTCGAACAGCTCGGCGCGGGACTCGCTCGCGCTGGCCATCAGCTTCGGGGTGTGCAGCTCGATGAAGTCATTGTCGATCCAGTACGTGCGCAGTGCGTGCTCGAACGTGGTCTGAAGGCGGAAGATCAGGTTCTGCTTGGGCTGGCGCAGATCGAGGAAGCGCCAGTCGAGGCGCTTGTCCAGATTGGAGTCGGCCGCGATCGGGGTCTCGGGGATGGCGACCGTGACGACCTCGAGGGTCGCGAGCTTGATTTCGATGCCGCCGAGTTTGACGCGCTCGTCGTGCTTGAGCTCACCGGTGACGGTGACGAAGCTGCCCTGCGACAGGGTGGAAATGGTGGTGGCCGGTTCGTCGGCGACGACAATGCCGTCGGCATCCGTGGTGCGCGGGTTCACAAGCTGCACCGCGCCGGATTCGTCGCGCAGCACGACGAACTGCACCTTCTTCTGGTCTCGGACGGTGTCGACCCACCCGGACACCGTCACGGGTCCGTTGTCGAGGGCGGCCAGGTTCTTGATCACTATGCGCTCAGTCACCGGTCAAGTTTAGCCGCACGGCTCTCGGCGTATTCGCGGGTGCCCCCTCCGTAGACTGGAAGAGTGGTAGCCAGACAGGTACATCTCGTGCGGCACGGTGAGGTTTTCAATCCCGAGCGCGTTCTGTACGGACGCTTGCCCGGATTCCGCCTCTCCGATCTGGGGGCGCGGATGGCCGAGGCCGCTGCCGCCGATCTGGTGGAGCGCGGGCGCCCCGTCGCCCGCATCATCTCCTCACCGCTGCAGCGTGCGCAGGAGTCGGCCGCTCCGATCGCGGCTGCTTTCACCCTTCCGGTCGACATCGACCCGCGCATCATCGAGCCGACCAATTTCTTCGAGGGCAAACGGATGCGGGGCGTGGGTGGGGCCCTGCGCGATCCCCGCAGCTGGCACGCGCTGATCAACCCGCTGCGCCCCAGCTGGGGCGAACCGTTCGACTCGATCGCGAAGCGCATGCTCGCCGCGATCGAGGATGCCTGCAACTCGGTCGACGAGGGGGACGTCGTGCTCGTCAGCCATCAGCTTCCGATTTGGATGGTGCACCGTGCCCTGGCCCGGCAGCCTTTGCCCCACGACCCGCGCAAACGCCGCTGCGACCTGTCGAGCATCACCACCCTGTCCTGGTCCGGTGGTCGCCTGGCCGAGACCGGTTACGCCAACCCTGCCCTGTCGCTGCAGGCCGGCGCCACTGACGTGGGGGCCGTATGAGCTTCCGTCCCCGCGTCTACCTCGGCGCTCTGATCGCCGTGGCGCTACTGCTGACCGGCTGTTCCGTCGACCCGCTCGCCGAACAGTACCGCGAGGGCAGCAGTAAGGGCTTCATCGCCGGTGACGGCAGCTGGACCGAGATCCCGGCCGCCGAGCGCGGCGATCCCATCTCCTGGAGCGGCGCCGACGAAAACGGCGACCGGCTCTCCAGCGAGGACTACGCCGGCAAAGTCGTCGTGGTCAACTTCTGGTACGCCAGCTGCGCGCCCTGCCGGGCGGAAGCCCCGGCCCTGCAGAAACTCAACGAGGAATTCACCGGCACGGACGCCCACTGGGTCGGCGTCAACGTGCGGGACCAGGCCGCGAACGCCACGGCGTTCAACGAGAGCTTCGGCATTACGTACCCGTCGGTGATGGACGTCGACAACGGGAGCATGCAGCTCGCGTTCAGCGGCAGCATCCCGCCCAACGCCGTGCCCACCACCCTGGTGCTCGACCGGTCCGGCCGGGTGGCGGCCCGGATCCTCGGCGCGGTCTCGGAGCCGTCGATCCTCGAGACCCTTGTGCGGGACGCGATCGCCGAGGATTCGTAGGCGTGGACAACCCCTTCGGCGAGATCGTCTTCAGCGGCCAACTCTTCCTGGCAATCCCCATCGCCGTGCTGGCCGGGCTGGTCTCGTTCGCCTCTCCCTGCATCCTCCCGCTCGTACCGGGCTACCTGGCCTACATCGGCGGCTTCACCGACGGCAGCTCGACCGCCGCCCGCGGCGACCGCCGGGGCCGCAACCGGCTGCTGCTCGGGGTCCTGCTGTTCATCCTCGGCTTCACCCTCGTCTTCGTGCTGACCGGTGTCATCTTCGGGGTGGCCGGGTTCTGGCTGAACCAGTATCGCGATGTGATCACCCGCATCGCCGGCGTCGTGGTAATCCTGCTCGGCCTGGTGTTCGTCGGCCAGTTCGGTTTCGCGCAGCGCAGCGTGAAGGCATCCTGGAAACCGGGGATGGGCTTGGCTGGCGCGCCCGTACTCGGCGCGGTCTTCGCCGTGGGGTGGACCCCCTGCACCGGTCCCACACTCACCGCCATCAACTCCCTCAGCCTGACCACGGGCTCTCCCTGGGAGGGGGGGCTGCTGGCCCTGTTCTACGCGCTCGGGCTGGGCATCCCGTTCCTCCTGATCGCGCTCGGCCTCAGCTGGGCGACCGGTGCCGTTTCCTTCCTGAAACGGCACGTCAGGGCTATCAACCTGTTCGGCGGTCTTCTCCTCGTTCTCATCGGCGTGCTCATGGTCAGTGGCGTGTGGAACGCCTGGCTCCTCGACCTGCAAGGAACGATCGGAAGTTATGTCCCGGCCATCTGACCATTACGACGCCCCGGCCTCCGCGGGAATAGTGCAACCGCACCTCGGCTTCGCGGGCTGGCTGCGCTGGTTCTGGCGCCAGCTGACGAACATGCGCACCGCGCTGTTCCTTCTGCTGCTTCTCGCGATCGCCGCCGTGCCGGGATCCCTGGTGCCGCAGCGCAGCTCCGACCCGAACGGGGTTACCCAGTACTTCGCCGACAAGCCGGACCTCGCACCGCTGCTCGACACGGTTCAGGCGTTCGACGTCTACTCGTCGGCGTGGTTCTCGGCCATCTACCTACTGCTGTTCATCTCGCTGATCGGGTGCGTCATCCCGCGCACCAAGCACCACTACCTCGCGCTGCGGGCCAAGCCGCCGCGCACCCCCGTCCGCCTGTCCCGGCTGGCCGGCTTCACGACGCGCATCGCTCCGGCCGGCACGGATGCCCCGGCCGCCGTCGAGTCCGCCCGCAGGCTTCTGAAGACCAGCGGCTACCGGGCGGCCGTCTTCGAGAATCGCGGGGAGACCTCGGTCTCGGCCGAACGCGGCTACCTGCGTGAAACCGGCAACCTGGTCTTCCACTTCGCTCTGGTCGGCATCCTGATCACCGTCGGTTTCGGTGGCGGCTTCGGGTTCAGCGGCCAGCGTGTGCTGGTCGAGGGGCAGACCTTCGTGAATACCCTGCTGGCCTACGACTCGTTCAACCCCGGCCGGTTCTTCAACGACACCAGCCTCACGCCCTACAAACTCACCCTCGACAACTTCGACGTCACCTACGAGGAGAAGAACCTCAAGGCCTACGGCCAGCCGATCGACTTCACGGCAGAGGTCACCATTACCCCGCGGGGCGAGGCCGCAGAGGCCAGCCAGGTGAAGGTGAACGGCCCGGCCCGCACCGGCGGCACCGATGTCTACCTGCTCGGCAACGGCTACGCCCCCACCCTCACTGTGAAGGACCCGAATGGGGTGGTCGTCTTCACCGATTCCGTGCCGTTCCTGCCGCAGGATGCCAACCTCACCTCCCTCGGCGTGATCAAGGTTCCCGACGGGCTCGCCGAGCAACTCGGCATGATCGGCTTCTTCTACCCGACCCAGGCCACCGCGGATTCGGGGGCTTTCTTCTCCTCCTACCCGGACCTGCAATACCCGCTGCTGACCCTCAACGTCTACTCGGGAGACCTGGGGCTCGACGCGGGCGTGCCGACGTCGGTCTACTCGCTCGACATCGACAAGATGACCCAGCTCACCGGCGGCAAGACCGACGTGGAGTCGATCGAGTTGAAGCCGGGGGAGACCCGGGAACTGCCGAACGGCCTCGGGTCCGTCACCTTCGACGACGCCAACCCGGGCGCGCAGAACGGGGACTTCTCCGGTTCGGTGCTGCGGTTTGCCTCGTTCGACATCCACCACGACCCCACCCAGCTCTGGGTGCTGTCCTTCGCCGTTCTGGCGCTGCTCGGCCTGCTGACGTCACTGTTCGTGCCACGTCGGCGGGTCTGGGTGAAGGCCGTGCCGGAGCAGGACGGCTCCCTGCGCCTCGAATACGCGGGTCTAGCCCGGGGTGAGGACCCGACCCTGGAATCCGCTGTCAGCGACCTCGCCGATCGGCACACGCACCTGCTGTTATCCTCCCAATCGGCCACCCCGGCATCCGAACAGAAATAGGCTGTCATCGTGAATCTTAACGAGCTCTCCATTCTGAGCCTCTACTCGGCCATGGCGGTCTACGCTCTCGCGTTCATCGCCTTTTCCTTCGACCTGGCCAGGCGCTCCGCGGCGGTCACCTCCGCCACGGCAGCAGACGCACAGGTGCGGGCCGAGTTCGCGCGCGCGGAAACGGCCGGCGCGGCGGGCGGAACCACCACCCTCACCCGCATCAGCGCTCGCATCGCGAACGACGCGGTCACCCCCTACGGCCGCTCGGCCAGCCTGCGGGTGGGCGTCTCGCTCACCGTGCTGGCGTGGCTGATCCACCTGGTGTCGGCGGTGCTCCGCGGCGTGGCCGCCGAGCGCGTCCCGTGGGCGAACATGTACGAGTTCGCGATGACGGGCACCCTGCTGATCGTCTCGGTGTTCCTGATCGTGCTGACCCGCGCCGACCTGCGCTTCCTCGGCACCTTCGTCACCGGCATGGTGCTGGTGCTTCTCGGCATCGCGGCGCTGCGCTTCTACGTCGAGGTCGCGCCCCTGCCGCCGGCCCTGCAGTCGGCTTGGTTGGTCATTCACGTCTTCGTCGCCTCGCTGGGCACGGGCTTCTTCGCACTCGGGTTCGCCCTCTCCACCGTGCAACTCCTCCAGTTCCGGCGTGAGTCGCTCCTCGCGTCTGCGAAGAGCGGTCAGCTGCGGTTCCTGGCCACCCTGCCGTCGGCGGCCACGCTGGAGAACCTGGCCTATCGGGTCACCATCATCGGCTTCATCCTGTGGACCTTCACCCTCATGGCCGGCTCGATCTGGGCCGAACAGGCCTGGGGTCGCTACTGGGGCTGGGATACCAAGGAGGTCTGGACGTTCATCATCTGGACCCTCTACGCGGGCTACATTCACGCCCGGGCGACCCGTGGCTGGCGCGGATCACGGTCCGCCTGGCTGTCGATCATCGGCTTTGCAGCCGTCATGTTCAACTTCGGCATCGTCAACGTCTTCTTCAAGGGCCTGCACGCCTACTCCGGCCTCTAGGCCAGCGGGTCCTCGCCCCTGACGAATTCGACGGAGATTGTGGCCGGATCGCCTCCAAACACGCCGAAAACCCTTTTTTTTGCGCAGAATCTCCGTCGAATTGGTTCAGTCGGTGAGCAGCGCGTAGCAGCGGGTCAGGCGGGCCAGCCACCAGTCACGCCGGTCGTCCGCGGCCGCGTAACGCTCCAGCAGCTGCGGGTCGGGGGTCACCCGCCGTACCGGAATGCCGCCGTCGACCGGCAGCAGCGGGTCGGTAGTGACATCGGCGGCAAGGAGCGAGGCCGTGCCGAGCCCGCAATCGAAGCTGAGTTCCGGAATCGCGGCGGCCAGGTGGGCGCCCATCGAGATGCCAACCGAGGTGTCGAGGGCGCTTGAGACCACGGCGGGCAGCCCGGTCTGGTTGATCAGCTCCAGGGCGGCGTGGATTCCGCCGAGCGGCGCGGCCTTGATCACGAGGATGTCGGCCGAGCCCGTGCGGGCCACCAGCAGCGGGTCCTTCGCGCGGCGTACGCTTTCGTCGGCGGCGACGCCGACGTCGAGGTAGCCGGTGCGGCGGCGGATCTCGGCGAGTTCCTCGATGGTGGCGCAGGGCTGCTCCACGTATTCGAGGTCGAACTCGTTGAGGGCGTGGATGGCGTGCTCCGCCTCATCGACGTTCCACAGGCCGTTCGCGTCGACACGGATGCGCCCCTCCGGCCCGAGCACACGGCGAACCTCGCGCACGCGTGCCACGTCGTCGGCGAGGGTCTGACCGGGGTCGGCGACCTTCACCTTGGCGGTACGGCAGCCGGGGAACCGGGCGAGCACACCGGCGACCTCGTCGGCGCTGACCGCCGGCACCGTCGCGTTCACGGGGATGCACTCGCGGAGGAGGGGCGGCGTGGCCTGCCAGCCGAAATCGAGGGCGGCCCGCAGCCAGGTGGCCGCCTCCGCGTCGTCGTATTCGGCGAACGGTGAGAACTCCGCCCAGCCTTCCGGTCCCTTCACGAGCAGGGCCTCGCGGGTGTCGAGTCCGCGAAACCGCGTCGCCAGAGGCAGGGCGACGACGCGGGCAGTTCTGAGCAACTCAGCAAGTGGTGGCAGCATGTTCCCAGTGTGCCAGCCGGGGGCTCTCCCGGGGAACGCCAGTCAGGTCAGAGCACGTCCTGGTTGAACGCCCCGTCCACCTCGAGATCGATGTCCGGGCCGTTGTGCGGCTTGACGTTGAGAATTGCGAAGGGGATGCCCGGCGCGATCAGCAGGTAGGCGTCTTCGAAGCGCCCGCCGCCACTGTTCACCCACAACCAGTAGGGCTTCCCGGCCAGGAACGCGGTCTCAACCTCGGTCTGGATGGACTCCAACGACCGGCCGCCTAGCGAGTACTGCGCGCCGCCGTAGACAATATCGACTCGGATCACGATTCGTCCTTCACCAATACTGTCGCGGGTCGGTGTGGTTCCGGCACGAGCTGGAGGCCGCCGGAGGAATTGGCCGAAAGCATCAGGGCTTCGATCCATTCGCGGTTGAGGCTGGGGGAGCGCCCGCCGAAATATTTGTAGGCCAGGGGTATCGCGGGATGCAGCCAGATCGTGCTGCGGCCGTCGCCGCCCTGGGGGTCGTCTCGCCACGTGAAATAGAAACACTCGCCGCGTCGCAACTTCGCTCCGATGACGACCTGGATATGGGCGAGGACCCGGTCGTCGAAATCTGCTGTCAGAGACGAGTTGTACGTGAGCTTGCCCATATATCCCCCGATGACAAAGTTGGTGATGAGAATAGCGTGAAGTCGGCAGCACCGCTGCGCTCCGTTCAGGGGGTACGGCCGAGGTTCAGTCGCGCAGGTACTGTTCCAGGCACGGCACCTTCAGCAGGGCCAGCGCGCGCTTCTCGATCTGGCGCACCCGTTCCCGGGTCACGCCCTGAACGACGGCGATCTGGTCCAGCGTCTGGGGCGCGCCCCCGTCGAGACCGAACCGGGACATCAGGATCGACCGCTCCCGCGGCGGCAGGGCGCTCATGTAGAAAGTGATGTCCGAAGCCCGCATGGTGAGCACGGCGTGCTCCTCGGGCTGGGGCAGGTCGTCGTCGATGATCAGCTCGGAGATGTCGCCGAGACCGTCGCCCACCGGCGACTGCAGGGACATCGGCTCGTTGTCATAGCGCAGCAGGCGCATCACATCGGCTGGCAGGATCTGCGAGGCCTCGGAGAGCTCCGCCACGGTGGGT
>NZ_SOGD01000010.1:0-135584 GCF_004402345.1 Cryobacterium sp. TMT2-15-1
AACTGCCGCGTCGATCTGGCCGAGCCCGGCCCGGATCGCCTCGGCCGCGTCAACCGAGAGCGTGCCGGCGGTGACGGCCCGGGCGATCGGCGCCTGCCACGGCACCTTCGCGACGAACCCGGCGACCTCGGCGGCATCGGTGTGGGGCGAGGAGAGCGCCGCCTCGACGAGCCTGTCGGCCGCCTCGGCATCGGCCATCATCGTGCCGACCGCGACCAGCTTGTACGCGTCGCCCTTCGACGAGCCGGTCGAGTTCTGGATCAGGGCCTCCGGGGAGAGATACCCCTGTTGCGCCGCCAAACCCGAGTGCCCGAGCTCCGGCCGGGAACGCTCGGCGATGGTCGCCGCCATCCAGGCGGCATAGGTCTCGACGAGACGACGGATCGCAGCGATTCGCTTCTGGCCGGCCAACACCTCGGCATCAGGAAGGGCCGAAAGGTCGGCACTCGAGGAACCCAGCCGGGCCACGGCATCAGCCGCCTGCCTGAGGTCATCCGCGAGATTGATCATGTTACGAGGATACCTCATTGCGAACACAGAGTCGAGAGTTTGGCAGTATTTCACGACTCAATGCACTGTAAGTTTAGAAGTTTTGTTCACAAATTCAGGGAGTGCCTCACCGGGTCTCGCCCAGCGCGACCACCGGGTCGGGAGCCCTCTGAGGCTGGGCGGCCGCACCATTGCTCCCGGGATCAGTCGGGCCTACCATCCGTCGCAGCCCCGCTTCGGCGCCGCCCTGTCACTCATTATCAATTCGACGGGTTCCGTGACCGTGCGTTCGAAGCCGCTCCTGACAGTGACGGATCTCGACGACGCCGCCAAGAAGACGCCGGCGTATCGGGCTCCCGGCCACTAGGTCTGCAGCGGCGTTCTCCCGTTCTCGCGGCGCATCCCTGGGCACGCGGATGCGGTGACGCCCCGAGCCGGATGGCTACCGGCTGACACCTACTCCGCCCAGTTGCCCGAAACGACGACGACCAGTTTGCAGCGTGGACATCGGTGACAGGACTCGAGCCCCTGAGCGGTGTCCACACCGTCGGGGGTCATTTCGGCCCCGCACGCCGGACACACCGGGCCGTCACCGTCGAGGGCGAAATCTTCCATTACCCCAGTCTGCGGCGTCCGTGCGGGCCGGTGCCGCGGCAACCGTCTCGCGCGCATCGTGCGCCGTTGCGCGCGTGGCACGCAAGGCGCGCAGCGGCGCAGCTCCGGCGCAGTTCCGGCGCGACGCCGACTGGCGGCGACGCGGCCAGGGAATCGGCACGCGAAGCGGAAAGGGGAACGAACGGGCACTGTGCCATGCTGGCCGAATCGACGATCGGGGGCTCTCAGTGGTGCGTGACCACGGCTCCGAGGACGCGTACTCGCTGGCCCAGCGCGATCCGGCCTACCTCGCGGCGGTTCGGGTCGCTTACTCGGGAGAGAAGAACGTGCTCAACGCCCTGTGGTGGGCGACTCACCCCTCCGAGGCGGCACCGGATGGCTCACCGTCCCCGGCAAACCAGCTGCGCGACCTCCAGAAGCGCGTCTTCGCGGCGAACGGCGACTCCGTCGGCGATCCGAGGGCCACCGCCGCACTGCGGGAGCTGCAGGCCACGGTGGCCGCCGACCGTGCCGCGATCGCCGCCGCGATCCGTGCGGCCGAATTCGAGGTCGACACCCAGCCGCCCCGCTCCCCCGGTGAGTCGACGGCACCGAGGGAGACGGGTCCCCGAACGATGCACGAGGGGACGAACGAGGGTTCGCTCCAACCGTTTTTCGAGGAGGTACTCGACGAGACTGCGCTGCCCGCCGGGGGACGCGACCGCAACTCCCTCCTGATTCTCGGCATCCTTGTCGCACTGGGTGTCGGTTTCGTCGTCGGCACTCAAACGAATGCCTCGCTCGTCACCGCATCGCCTTCCGCGGATCCCGTGAACGCGGAGGACACCTGCGGACAGGTGAGTGACGTTGTGACACTGATGCACAATGCCTACGGTTCGCTGCTCGCAGAGCCCTCAACCCAGCAGGAGTTCGAGGGAGCCGCACGGCTCGTTGCGCGGCTGAGCGCCCGCGTGGACACCGTGCCCGGCTCCGCGGTGGCGGACCAGGTGGAGGCTCTGAAGGGTCTGCTGCCGTCGGCGGCCAGCGAGCAAATCGATCCGCTGTCGACAGAGTGGGGGCAGGCTCTCGCCCGTGTCAGCGCGGCCTGCAGCGCTGCCGGGTTCGACATCAGCGTGGACGCCTGGATTGGCGGCTGACGGCACCGGCCCGGTCGGGAGCGCGATTTCTCGGATGCATGGACCTGCGGTTTGATGCCCTGGACTTTCCGTCGTGGGCGCCCGCGCCGCAGATCAGGCGGTGCGCCCCACGCCCGCCAGAATCGCGGCGCCGAGCTCGGCCGGCCTGGTGAACTGGAGCCAGTGCCCGGCGGGCAGGTCCACGTACTCGACGTCGTGCAGGCGGGCCAGCTCCGCCACTAACGGATACCCGGTGGCGATCCACTCGGTGAGCAGCGCGAACGGGATCTCGCAGGAGCGGTGCGGAGGCATGGGCTGCCGCGGGACATCCGGTGTGCCCGCGGCACCAACCTCGGAGATTTTCGCGCCACGCCGCACAGACTGGCTGGGGTGACCCAGTGTTTCCCGAAAAATCTCCGAGATAACGGCCAGCACGGCCTAGCGCGCACCGCCGCCGACATCACCGGCCGGGCAGGCCACGGATGCGTTCACGACGAGACCGATGACCGTCACGACGGCCCCGACGAAGACGATCCCGACCCTCGACCGTGGCGCTACCGGCATTCCCCGGCCGCACTTCGGCGGCCCTCCGAGTCAGGCAGAATGATCGCATGCCGAACAACGAGTGACCGCTGCGCTCTGTGAGCCAGGACCCGGACGCACCTGCGCTGCCGCGCGGCGCCTGGCCCGGCACCCTCGCCCCGATCGCGCAGCTCCTGGACAGCGGCCTCGAGCTGGGCCCGGTGACCGTCTTCGTCGGCGAGAACGGCGTCGGCAAGTCGACCCTCGTCGAGGCCATCGCGGGCGCCTACGGGATGGGCCCGGAAGGCGGATCGACCGGGTCCCGGCACACCACCCGTCGGAGCGAATCCACCCTCACCGACCACCTGCGGCTGACCCGGGGCCTCGGCGCCGGCCGCGGCGGCAGCGAGCCGGTGTTCCACGAGCGCTCGCACGGCGAATCCTTCCTCCACCTCGTCACGGCACGGTCCCGCTACCCGGGCTTGTGGATCCTCGACGAGCCGGCGTCGGCCCTCTCCTTCACCGGTTCTCTCGCCCTGATCCGCGGCCTGCAGGACATCCTGAACGCGGGCGGAGCCCGGGTCATCCTCTCGACGCACTCCCCGATCCTGGCGTCGCTCCCGGGCGCCGCCATCTACGAGGTCGGGCCCTGGGGTTACCGCCCGTGCGCCTGGGAAGATCTTGACCTGGTGCGCGACTGGCGCTCCTTCCTGGCGGCCCCGGAGCGCTACCTGCGGCACCTGATCTGACCCGGGGCAACCGACGGCCACCGGCCGCGACCGGCACCCGCTCTCACCATCGGCCGGGCCTCAGTTCTGCAGGAACGTGGTGACGTACGCCACCGTGTCGGCCGGGCTGACCCCCAGCTCCCGCAGCCGTTCGACATAGGTCTTTGCCGCGCCGAGCGCCTGCTGTTCGACCGAGTCCGGTGCGGCCTTGACGAAGGAACCGGCCCTGCCGCGGGTCTCGATGAACCCCCCAGCCTCGAGTTCCTTGTAGGCGCGCGCCACGGTGTTCGGCGCGAGCACCAGGTCAGCGGCGAGCCTGCGCACCGTGGGCAGGCGTGTCCCCGCGACCATGGCCCCGCTCCGGATGTGCGCAATGACCTGCACGCGCAGCTGGTCGAACGGCGGTGTCGCCGAGCGCGGGTCGATGCGGAGGATCACTGCGGGCCGACCGGGCGCGAACCGGCATCCGCGTGGAGGGTTCGCCGAAAGTGACGCCGTGACGAGGTGAGAACGGATGCGGCGGCACCCGCGCCCAGCACGGCCAGCCCGAACAGGTTGAACGCCTCCACGGAGGCTACGCCGCCACCGATTCCCGGTCGCACCGCCATCGCGATCTCCTGAACGCCGAAGAAGACACCAAAAGCACCGAGGAAGAACGCGGCGGCGACCAGATCCCGGATCGCGGCCGAGCGCATCGCATCGTCCCAGGCCAGCTCCTGCTCCGACGCCATGGTCTGGGGACGCGCGACGACGATGCGACCGCCGATTTCGAAGGCCGCGAGCGCCGCAAGGGCCAGCCCGGCCACGACGACCGCCACGCTGAAGGACTGCGGGAAGACGGAGAGCTGCAGCGTCCAAAAAACAGGCAGCACTACCAGCACACCGACGACCGCCAGGTTGAGGAATACGGTGCCACGAACGCCGACGCGTTCCCACCGCGGAACGTAATCGGCCAAGCGGGTGCGCCGCCCATGGGCAACCCGCTCACCCTCACCGGTCCTCGCCACCTCGCCGGCCACGGCTGCGATCGCGCCACCCAGCACCCCGACGATCACGAAACCGCCAAGCAGGAACACGGTGGCCGGACCACTGCGGTCCGCCCCGATGAAGTACACGAGGAAAATCGAGACGATCACGCCGAGGAATCCGCCGCCGGAGAAGCCCCGTACTCTCCGCACCTGGGCCGCCAAGACCATCGGATGCGAGGCGTGCGGCAGGCCGAGCCCGGCGACCGTTGACGCGTGGGCGACGAGCCGACGCTGCACGGCGGGAACGTGGGTCAAGACCCACAGCAGCACGCACGATCCCACGAGCAGACCGGCTGCCGTCCACGTGGACACGGCGACGTGGAAGATCATGTTGGACCAGACGTCACCGAGCATCAGATCCCCCCTTTGTGTTCTAAGTTTTGTATCACCTTATCAATACAAGTATAAATACACAATAGAGATCCCGGCGTGCTGCTGTTCTATCGCCGCGCCTTATGAGCTCGGAGCTCGACCTCCGGAGCTGGGGTGATTCGTCATTGACGTCCACGGTCACCTCGCGGATCGTGCCGGTGAACCAGTACGGTCTCGTGTACGCCGGCATCACCGGGGAGTCCGGGTCGGCATTCCCTTGCCCGCCTTCAGGTCGGGCGGTCCGGTCGGCAGGATGTCAGGGCAGGAGACGGTACAGAGTTCGCCCACGACGGAATCGTGCGCGTGATACGTCGCCGTCCTTGACATCGAACGAGTAACCCGCGGCCGGGCACGCACCGCCCGGCTCGGCTCGGTTCAGCGGGCCAGCATGTCCGGCAGCAGCGGCGAGAAGATCATGACGAAAGCCAGCACATTCAGGGCCACCGTGCCCCAGAACGCCTGCCGAAAACCGGCCTTCTTGGTTTTGTGCCGCAGCACCTGCTGCGCCACGATCGAGCCCGGCCAGCCGCCGGCGAATCCGAGCAGCAGCAGGGTGTTCTCCGGCACCCGCCAGCGCGCGGCGACCGCGGCGGACTTGTCCAAGGCGTAGGCGACGAAGCAGACGAGGCTGACGGCCAAATAGAACGCGGCCACCCAGATCGAGACCGGTCGGTAGGCGTCGACGACGAGATAGATCGACGTGAAGGCGACGATGGCGAGGTAGGCGCCGGCTCCCGAACCGGTGCGGGCGGGCATCCGTCGCCGCGTGCCGGTCTGCCTCGTTCGTGAGCTCTGCCGCCTGGGCCTGGTCTGCCTCATCTGTGTCTCCTCGCGGCAGCGGCTCAGTCGAGGAAGTCGCGAACGACGGTGTCGAGGGCCGCGACCGTCAACGCGATCGAGCCGATGTCGATGCGCTCGTCGTTGCCGTGGAACAGCTGCCGGAAGGTGCCGTAGTCCCAGTGCCGGCTGAGCAGGGCGAAACCGTAGGCAGGGACGCCGCGGCGGCGGTAGAACCGCGCATCGGAGCCGCCGACGCTGAGCACCGGGAGCAGGTCGGCATCGGGGTAGGCCCGGCGCACGGCCCGGCCGAGCGAGTGGAACAGCGGCGTGTCGACCGCGGACCGGGTCGCCGCGGCGAATTCGTCGCCCTCGATCGTGACGTCGTCGGCCAGGTCGCCGAGCGCCTCCCGCAGGTAGGCGTCGACGTCGGCGGCTGACAGGTCGGGCAGCACCCGGATATCGAGGGTGATCGTGGCGAGCGCGGGGATGACGTTGTCCTTCACCCCTGCCGTCACGATGTTGGGCGAGATGGTGGTGTGGGTGGATGCGTGCGCGAACCCGGCCAGGCTGCCGAGCTCGTTCAGGGCGCCATCGATCCGGTGCGGGTCGAGGAGGCGCGCGGCAAGGTCGGGTTCCAGTTCGAGGGCCTGCACATATCGGCGCCAGTCGGCGGTGATCTGCACCGGGGCGCGGTAGCGGGCCAGGCGCCCCACGGCATCCGCCGCGATCACCGCGGCGTTGCGCGCGCCCCACGGGGCCGACCCATGGCCGGGGGTGCCGCGCACGGAAAGCCGCCGACCGGCGATACCTTTTTCGCCGACGGCCGTCGAGATCAGCGGCCTCGGCCCGACCATGGCCCCGCCGGATTCGGTGAGCACGGCGTCCGCGTCGATCAGATCGAGCCGGTGCTCGGTGAGCCATTCCACGCCGAAGTGGCTGCCGTCTTCCTCGTCGGCAACCGCGGCGAAGATGAGGTCGCCGCGCGGCCGGAACGGTCCGGTCGCAATGGCCCGGGTGACGACCGCGTAACTGGCGGTCAGGTAGAGCATGTCGAGGGCGCCGCGTCCCCAGATCTCGCCGTCGATGATCTCGGCGCCGAAGGGGTCGCGGCTCCAGCCGCCGTCGTCGACCGGCACCACGTCGAGGTGGCCGACCAGGGCGAGCGTGGGAGCCGTGGGATCGGTGCCCCGGATGCGAGCGATCAGTGAGGCGCGGCCCGGATGCGGTTCGACCACCTCGAGGTCGAGTCCCGACCCGGCGAAGAACCCCTCGAGCGTACGCACGCTGCGAATCTCGCCGCCCGAATCGGGAGTGCCGTCGTTGACGCAGGCGTTGCGGATGAGGTCGCGCAGCAGGTCTACCGTCTGGCGGGTCAGGGCTTCATGGTCGCTCATGCGCACGCTGGACGGAGATGGTGCGCGACAGTCGATTCCATGGTGGCGGCCAGTCCTTTTGTAAAGTGCCTGAACTCTACCGGGTGAGATCGGCCGCGGCGCACGCCTGGGCGGCGGCCGCCCGGGAAACCGCGTAGCGGATGTGCACCCGGAGCGGTGAACCGACGGGAATCTTCGGATGCTGGAATTCGGCGGTCGCGGTCATCCCGAGTCGTTCCATCACGGCCCGCGACGGTTCGTTGATGACCGCCGTGATCGCCTGCACCTGTTCGAGCTCGAGCCGCCCAAAAGCGAAATCGAGGGCCGCCCGGGCGGCTTCGGTGGCGTAGCCCTGGCCCCAGAAGGAGCGGGCCAGCCGCCAGCCGACCTCGAGCCCGCCGGGTCCGGGGATGAACGCGGGCACGGGAGCGAGCCCGGTGAAGCCGATGAAGTCACCCGTCGACCGTTTCTCGAGCGCCCAGAGCCCGTAGCCGTGCGTCTCGAAGAGCCGGTCGGCCCGGCCGGCGAGCGCGTCGCTCTGGGCCCGGGTCAGCCGAGACGGGAAGTACCGCATCACCTCCGGGTCCTCCCCCATCGCGGCGAACGGCGCCAGGTCTGACTCCCGCCAGCGGCGCAGCAGGAGGCGGGCGGTGCGGGTCTCGAGCGGCATCCGTCCAGACTAGTGACCCGGACCCCCGCGGGTGGTCAGGGAATCCAGTTGAACTCGTCCGGGTCGGGGCCGGTGCGCTCGTTGCGGTTCAACGCCGTGATCGCAGCCAGGTCGTCGGCAGTCAATTCGAAGTCGAAGAGCGCGAAGTTCTCCTCGACCCGGCTGCGGGTGACGGACTTCGGGAACACGATGTCGCCACGCTGCAGGTGCCAGCGCAGGGTGACCTGAGCGGCAGAGCGGCCCAGGCGGCCGGCAATGGCCGTGATCACCGGGTCACCGAGCACCCTGCCCTGCGCGATGGGCGACCACGCCTCGGTCACGATGCCGTGCTGTGTGTTGAACGCGCGCACGTTGTCCTGGGTCAGGTACGGGTGCACCTCGATCTGGTTGACGGCCGGCACTGTGCCGGTCTCGTCGAGGAGGCGCCGCAGGTGCTGCGGCTGGAAGTTGGAGACGCCGATGGTCTTCACCCGCCCGGAGGCGTGCATCTCCTCCAACGCCTTCCAGGTCTCGACGAAGTCGCCGACGGCCGGCAGCGGCCAGTGGATCAGGAAGAGGTCGAGGTAGTCGAAGCCGAGGGTCTCGAGCGTCTGCTCGAAGGCGGCGAGGGCATCAGATCGGGAGTGGAAGCCGTTGTTGAGCTTGCTCGTGACGAACACGTCGGCCCGATCCAGGCCGGATTCGCGCACGGCCTCGCCGACGCCCTGCTCGTTGCCGTACATCTCGGCGGTGTCGATGTGGCGGTAGCCCACCTCGAGGGCGGCGAGCGTCGACCGCCTGGTGTCGGCCGGCTCAATTTGGTACACGCCGAACCCGAGCTGCGGGATCGTCTCTCCGTTGTTGAGGGTGATGCGGGGAACGGATGTCGTCGGTGCTGCGGTCATGTCGTAGAGCTCCTTTTGTCGACGAGGCGCACGGAGAAGACTGCGCGCCCCACCTTGACCTCAACGGCGCACGGTGACGCGAATTCCCCTTCAAGGCCGATCGACAGGCTCGAGACCCGGCGGGCGCCGGCGAGGTGCTCGGCGACCTCGACCTGACCATCGGGGGCAACGTCGATGATCTGCAGCCCGCGGCAGATGCCCAGCCGGCCGGCCGTGACAGTGGGCAACCGTGATACTCCTGCCTGGGCGGTGGACGGGCCTGCGTCGCCGTCCTATGCTCGATCTGGGAACGCCGGAGTGTCGATGGTGGTGTGAGGATGGGGTCCATGCGGTCACGGTGGTTGATTCCGGTCGCGGTTGCGGCGGTTCTGAGCTTTGCGATGTCCAGCGCGTCGGCGCCCACGGCGGCTTGGGCGCAAAACCCGGTCGACTTCGGCGCCAGCCACATCGTCGACACGGTCGACGCCGTCACCGCCCGCGCCGACGAGGTCACGGCCGCGTTCGACGAGCTCTATTCCGAGACCGGGGCCGACCTCTTCGTGGCCTACGTCGACAGTTTCACCGGGGTCGAGGACCGCGAGCAGTGGGCCGACCAGACGGCTGACAACAACGGCTTCGGCACCAACGACGTGCTGCTGGCCGTGGCGACGGATGACCGCCAGTACCAACTTTCCGTGGCCCCCGACTCCGCCCTGACGGATGCCCAGCTCCAGGAGATCGAGACCGTCGCCATCGAGCCGGCTCTGCGCCAGAACGACTGGGCTGGCGCCGCGATCGCCGCAGCCGAGGGTTTCTCCGCGGCTCTGCGGGGCGAGCCGGTCTCGATCGGCGAGATCACCCCCGGGGACGAAAGCCCCGGCGGCGGTGCGGGCGGGTTCCTCATCGTCGTGTTCGTGGTCATCGCCGTGCTGGTTCTTCTAGTCGTCGGAGCGGTCATTCTGCTCGCCCGACGCGGACGGGGACGTGCCCTGCCAGCCGGCGCCGGGGCGCCGACCGGGCTGCAGGCCCTGCCGACGCCCGAGCTCAAGCGGCGCGCCTCGAGCACCCTCGTACAGACCGACGACGCGATCCGTTCCAGTGAGCAGGAGCTCGGCTTCGCGGTCGCCCAGTACGGCACGGAGGTCACCGCCGCCTTCCGGGCCGCGCTCGAAACGGCGCAGAAGCAGCTCAGCCAGGCGTTCACCCTGCAGCAGAAGCTCGACGACGCCGAGTCCGACTCCGAAGAGCAGGCGCGCGCCTGGTACGCCGCGATCATCGACCTCTGCAGCCAGGCCAACCTCACCCTCGATGCGCAGGCCGACGACTTCGACGAACTGCGCCAGCTGGAGAAGAACGCGCCGGAGGTCGCCGCTGCCGTGTCCCAGGGTGCCGAGGCCGTGCGGGCCCGGCTCGCCGGCAGCGAGGAGAGCCTGGCGACCCTGGCCGCCCGGTACACCGACGTGGCGCTCGGCACGGTTGCCGACAACCCGGCCGAGGCCCGCGAGCGTCTCGCCTTCACGGAGACCGCTCTGGCCCGGGCCACCACCCGGCTGGGTGCCGGCGATACGGCGGCCGCGGCCGTGGACATCCGTGCGGCCGAGGAATCGGTCGACCAGGCGCGGTTGCTCCTGGACGCCGTGGACCGTCTGGGCACCGACCTCGCCGGCGCGACCCGGCAGCTGGCGGCCACGGTCGCCGAGCTGCAGACCGATCTGGTGACCGCGGGCAGCCTGCCTACGTCGACCGAGGCCGCCGCCGCGTTGCCGGGAGTGATCAGCCAGACCGAACACATTCTCGCCGAGGTGCGCGCTCGCTCCGCGGCCGGCCGGATCAACCCACTCGAGGTGATGGCGATGCTCGACGCCGCCAACACCGCGATGGATGCCGCACTGCAGGGCGTGCGGGACGCCGAGGCGCAGGCCCAGCGCGCCCGGGCCGCCCTCAACCAAAACCTGCTCGCCGCGCGCGCTCAGGTGTCGGCCGCGGAAGACTTCATCGGCGCTCGGCGCGGGGCGGTGGGCGCGGAGGCGCGCACCCGGGTCGCCGAGGCCGGCAGGGTTCTCGTGGAGGCCGAATCGCTGGCCGCCACCGACCCGGGTGCCGCTCTCGCCGCCTCGCAACGGGCCAACTCCCTGGCCGCGGCCGCCATCGCGGGCGCCCGGAACGACGTCGACGGGTTCGCCGGTCAGGTTCCGGGCGGCTACGGTCCCGGCTACCGAGCAGGCGGCAGCGGCGGGAACGGGGTCATGGGGGCCGTGCTCGGAGGAATCCTGATCAACACACTCCTCTCCGGCGGCGGGGGCGGCGGGGGCGGCGGGGGCGGCATGTTCGGTGGCGGCGGCCGGCGCGGCGGCGGCTTCGGCATGCCCGGCGGCTTCGGCGGTGCCGGTTCCCGCTCACGCCGGGGCGGGGGCGGGCGGTTCTAGAAACCGGCGCCGTCGCAGCCGTTTCAGCCGTCGCAGCCGTCGCAGCCCGCACGGCGGCCCACACGTCTTGACCAGCACAAACCGACACACTGGAGGTCAGCCGATGCTCCGGAACTCGAAAGGACACCGCACAATGACGAAACAGTCCATCTTTGGCCGTATTTCCCAGTTGGCGAAAGCGAACATCAACGCGCTTCTGGACTCCGCCGAGGACCCGCAGAAGATGCTCGACCAGATGGTTCGCGACTACACCAACAGCATCGCCGACGCGGAGAGCGCGATCGCCGAGACGATCGGCAACCTTCGCCTGCTCGAGGACGACTACCGGGAAGACGTCGAGGCAGCGACCGAGTGGGGCGGCAAAGCCCTGGCCGCGAGCCGCAAGGCCGACCAGCTGCGCACCGCCGGAAACGCGGCCGACGCCGACCGTTTCGACAACCTCGCCAAGGTCGCCCTCGGCCGTCAGCTGCAGTCGGAGAAAGAGGCGAAGCTGGCCGAGCCTCAGATTGCCTCGCAGACGGCCGTCGTGGCCCAGCTCAAGGACGGCCTCAACAAGATGAAGGAGAAGCTGAACCAGCTCTCCGCCAAGCGCAGCGAACTGATCGCCCGGTCGAAGACCGCCGAGGCGCAGACCAAGGTGATGGATGCCGTCAAGAGCATCGACCTGATGGACCCCACCAGCGAGGTCAGCCGCTTCGAGGACAAGATCCGCCGCGAGGAGGCCCGCGTTCGGGGCGCCAGCGAGCTGGCCGCGTCGAGCCTGGACGCCCAGTTCGAGAGCCTCGAGGACCTCGGCGAGCTCACCGAGGTCGACGCCCGCCTCGCCGCGCTCAAATCCGGCGGCGCCGGCTCCATCACGCAGTAGCCTCCAGCGCAACCGGGCGCCGACGGGAACATCCCGTCGGCGCCCTGCGTTGTTCCTAGCATGACAACTCTTGGAATCATCGGCGCCGGCAACATCGGCAGTCAGCTCGCACGACTCGGCGTGGCCAACGGATACGACGTGGTCGTGAGCAATTCGCGCGACCCCGAAACCCTCACTGACCTGATCGGCGAGCTCGGCCCGCACTCCCGCGCCGCGACCCCCGCCGAGGCCGCCACGGCCGGCGACCTCGTGGTCGTGACCATCCCGCTGAACCAGATCCACACCCTGCCCACGACGGAGCTGGCCGGCAAGCTCGTGATCGATACGAACAACTACTACCCGCAGCGCGACGGCGACATCGCCGCACTCGACGACGAGAGCACCACCACGGCCGAGCTGCTCCGCGATCGCCTGCCGGAGTCCACGATCGTGAAGGCGTTCAACCACATCTATGCTGCCGATCTCACCGAGCACGGTCAGCCGGCCGGGTCCGTCAACCGGCGCGCCCTGGTCATCGCCAGCGACGACGCCTCCGCCGCCGCTACCGTGACCGCACTGCTGGACCGCTTCGGCTACGACACCGTCAACGTCGGCGCGCTCAGCGAGGGCTGGCGCATCCAGCGGGACACCCCCGGCTACGGCCCGCGCTTGAACGCGGCCGAGTTGCGGGACGCGACGGACGCCGCTGCGCGCTACCGCGACCAATAGGCGCTGCGCGTAGATCGGCCCGATCCAGCACGAAAATCCCGCGCGCGGGGAAGCTCTGGGAGCATACTGAAGTATGGCTCCCTCCTTCGTTGTCGTGCCACAGTGGCAGGGTTCGGTTTCTCCGCGCGCGATGCGCCTGAGTGACGGGGCGGAGGCGATCCGAGGTGATCTTCCCTACTCCGTCACCCGTGAAGTGCCGGTGCCGGTCGAGGCCGGCGATTCTCTCGACACCGGCATCGACCGCTTCTCCACCCTGATGATGGTGCGCGAACGCCTCACGGCTGCACTGCACGGCGGCGCTGGCCCGGTGGTCACGATCGGCGGCGACAACGGGGTGTCCCTGGCGGCCGTCGAGCATGCGTCGCGGCAGCATCCTGATGACCTGGCCGTGGTCTGGCTCGACGCCCACCCCGACCTGCACACCCCCGACACCTCACCGTCCGGAGGTTTCACGGGGATGGTGCTGCGCGCCATCACCGGCGAGGGTGCCGCCGGCCTGACCCTCGACCCGGGTGAGCGCGTTCCTCTGGAACGCGTCGTGATCGGCGGCGCGCGCGCCATCGACCCGGCCGAGGACGCCCTGATCCGGGACCTCGGAATAGTGAGCCTCCCGGTCGAGGACCTCGACCCTCCCGACGCGCTCGTCGCGGCCCTGCGCGCCACGGGCGTGGGCACCTTCTACCTACACCTCGACCTGGACGTGCTCGACCCGTCGGCGCTGGCTGGCCTGGCCGACCTCTACCCGTTCGGGCTGAGCGTCGACACCCTGAACCGGCTGATCACCGCCCTGCGCGCCGAATTCGAACTGGCCGGCGCCACCATCGCCGGCTTCGCCCCGGCCTCGCCGGAGGCCGCCACCGACGACCTGCCGAGCATCCTGCGCATCATCGGCGCGCTGACCCGACCTGCTCAGCCATAGCATGGGACCGACGCGCCAGCGTCACGAGGCCAAGGGAGGCATCCGTGAACGAGCAGCACTCCGTTTCCGATCCGTCGAGGATCATCACCGAGAGGCGCGGGCACGTGCTGCTGATCGGGTTCAACCGCCCGGAGAAGCGCAACGCCGCCGATCTGGCGCTGCTGATGCAGTTGGCCCTCGCCTACGGTGAACTCGACCGCGACCCTGAGCTGCGGGTCGGCCTCGTCTACGCGGTCGGCGACCACTTCACCGCCGGTCTTGACCTGGCCGACATCGGCCCCCGGCTTGGCCCCGACGGCCTCGACATGGTGCCGCCCGGCGGCATCCATCCGTGGCAGGTCGACGGGCCAAGCGTGTCCAAGCCCGTGGTGATGGCCGTGCAGGGCACCTGCCTCACCCTCGGCATCGAGCTGATGCTCGCGAGCGACATCTCCGTGGCGTCAGAGTCCACCCGCTTCGGCCAGATCGAGGTGGCGCGCGGCATCCTGCCGTTCGGCGGCGCGACCATCCGCTTCCCGCGCGCGGCCGGCTGGGGCAACGCCATGCGCTGGATGCTCACCGGCGACATGTTCGACGCCCGCGAGGCCCACCGCATCGGGCTCGTGCAGGAGGTCGTGCCGGACGGCACCCAGTTCGAGCGCGCGCTGGAATTGGCCGAGCGGATCGCCGCCCAGGCCCCGCTGGCCGTGCAAGCCACGCTGGCCAACGCCCGCACGGCCGCGCGGGAGGGTGCCGCGGCCGCCGAGGCGGGGCTACAGCCGGCCCTGGCCCGCCTGGCCGCAACCGAAGATTCCCGCATCGGCATGGAGGCATTCGTCAGCCGCCGGCCGGCTACTTTCGTGGGTCGTTAGGCTGGCAGCACCACCTCATCGGAACTACAGCACCACTCAGCTGCACCACTGACCAAAGGAGAGACGGATGTCTGCCGCCGCCAGCACCACCCCATCTGACCCTGCCGCCAAGAGTTACGACGTCATCGTGATCGGCGCCGGCGCGGCGGGTGAGAACGTCGCCGACCGCACGACGCAGGCAGGCCTCCGCACCGTGATCATCGAGGCCGAGCTGGTCGGCGGCGAGTGCTCCTACTGGGCCTGCATGCCGTCGAAGGCGCTCCTGCGCAGCGGAGCGGCCCTCGCCGCAGCCCGGCGCGTCGCCGGTGCGGCCGAGGCCGTGACCGGCGACCTGGACATCGCGGCCGTTCTGCGCCGCCGCGACTCCTTCACGAGCAATTGGTCCGACGAGGGCCAGGTGCGCTGGCTGGAGAAGACCGGCATTACCCTGATGCGCGGCCACGCCCGCCTCACCGGCGTGCGGGAGGTGACCGTGACCGCTGACGACGGCACCACGACCGTGCTGGTCGCGGCGCACGCCGTGGTCGTCAGCACCGGGTCGGCGGCGCTGCTGCCCGATATTCCCGGTTTGGCAGCCGTGTCGCCGTGGACCAGCCGCGAGGCCACCAGCGCCCCCGGAATCCCGGACAGTCTGGCGATCATCGGCGGCGGCGTGGTCGCCGCCGAGATGGCCACCGCCTACGCCGGGCTCGGCGCCGAGGTCACGATGATCGTTCGGAGCGGTTTGCTCGGCGGTCAGGAGCCCTTCGCCGGTGAACTCGTGCTCGCGGCCCTCCGGGGGGCGGGCGTCACCGTGCTGACCGGGGTGTCGACCACCGGGGCGGCCCGCACCGCCGGCGGCGACGTGACCCTCACCCTCTCCAACGGCAGCGGGGTCACCGCGACCGAGGTACTCGTGGCCACCGGCCGGGTTCCCCGGAGCGCGGATGTCGGGCTCGAGACCGTGGGCCTCACACCGGGCGACTGGCTCGAGGTCGACGACACCCTGCTGGTGCGGGGCACCGCGCCGGACCTGACCCGGGACTGGCTGTATGCCGTCGGCGACATCAACCACCGGGCCCTCCTCACCCACCAGGGCAAGTACCAGGCCCGCGCGGCCGGTGACGTGATCGCGGCCCGGGCCGCCGGCAGGCCCGTCGACGACGCCCCGTGGGGATCGCACGTCGCCACAGCCGACCATGCCGCCGTGCCGCAGGTCACCTTCACCGACCCCGAAGTGGCATCTGTGGGACTGACCCAGGCTGCTGCCGAGAAGGCCGGGTTCCGCACCCGGGTGCTGGACTACAACCTGGGCCAGGTGGCCGGGGCATCCGTGCACGCCGACGGCTACACCGGGTCGGCGCGCGCGATCGTGGACCTCGACCGTGAGGTTCTGATCGGGGTCACCTTCGTGGGGCCGGATGTCGCGGAGCTGCTGCACGCGGCCACCATCGCCGTGGTCGGCGAGGTGCCCATCCGCAGGCTGTGGCACGCCGTGCCGAGCTACCCCACGCTGAGCGAGGTCTGGCTGCGGCTGCTCGAGGAGTACGGTCGTCCGTAGCCGCACTTTCGCCCTCGCGGCGCACTCGGTGGAGGCTGGCGCACTTTCCAACCCGCGCCACCTTCCACCACCTGCCCCGCGCCACCTTCGCCGTGAATCGATCATGGGAAACCCAGGCTTCTATCGTGGGGGCCACCTACGCTAGAGGAGTGCGCCGCATCCTCTTCGACTCCCCCATCAGCCGGGCCGGCTACCTCTACGCCACCACGGTCGGCGTGATCTGGGGTTGCATCTGGAGCACGGGTACGGTCGAGCGCCGAGGCGGCCTCATCGTTTTTCGCGGGATGCCCGCCTGGGCATTCGGACGCGGCGGAGCCTGTGTCGGCGGCTGCTACCTGACCAACCAGAACGTGTCGATGGCCATCCTCGAACACGAGGCCGTGCACAAACGCCAGTGGCAACGCTTCGGGATGGTTTTTCCGCTGCTCTACCTGGCGGCCGGCCTCAATCCGCTGCAGAACCGCTTCGAGATCGAGGCCGGCCTCAAAAAGGGCGGCTATGTCAAATAACCCGGAGGGACCCAGAATGACCGCACGCACCATCGTGATCACCGGCGCCAGCGACGGGATCGGCGCCGCCGCCGCCCGCGCCCTCAGCCAGTCCGGGGACCGAGTCGTGATCGTGGGCCGCTCGCCAGCCAAGACCGCCGCGGTCGCCGAGGCACTGGGTGCCGACTTCCTCGTGGCCGACTTCGCCTGCCTCGACGAGGTGCGCACCCTTGCCGCCGAGCTGCAGGAGCACTATCCGCGCATCGACATGCTCGCCAACAACGCCGGCGGCATCATGGGCGACCGCGTAACCACCGTTGACGGCTATGAGAAGACCTTCCAGGTCAACCACCTGGCTCCCTTTCTGCTCACCACGCTGTTGATGGACCGGCTCGTCGCCAGTCGGGCCCGGGTGATCAACACGTCCAGCGCCGCCAACCAGCTCTTCGGCAAGATCGACCTCGACGTTCTGCAGGGCGAGACGAAGTATTCCGCGAACAAGGCGTACGGCGACGCCAAGCTCGCGAACATCCTCTTCACCAGGGAACTCCACCGCCGCTACAGCGACGAGGGACTCACCACTGCAGCCTTCCACCCCGGCGTGGTGGCAACGAGCTTCTCCACCGGGTCGACGACCCTCATGCGCCTCATTTACCAGACTCCGCTCAAACGCCTGCTGCTCGGCGCTGAACAGGGAGCCGACACCCTGGTCTGGCTGGCCACCGCGACGCCGGGCACCGACTGGGCATCGGGCGAGTACTACGAGAAACGCCGCATCCAGAAGGCGAACAAGCAGGCCTACGACTCCCAGCTGGCCGCCGCCCTCTGGGAGCAGAGTTCCGCGCTGGTCGCCGCGCACTCGGCGCCTCTGGCCTCCTAGCCGGAGCCTCCGGCACGAGGCTTCCGGTGTCGGATTCGTGCGGGGTTCGGGTCGCGGTGCGGAACTCCAAACGGGAGAGACTTCGGCTGCGCACCGGGCTCGCCACTGCTCCGGACGATGGGCTCTGCCACCCTGCGTCCTGCCTCCCCGGGTCAGGGCGGCCCGCGTGCGCGTGTGGCCAACTCAGGACATCCGTCACCTGCAGTTACCCGCCGGTGCGGAGCAGTGCAGGATCCGCACGGATGTCCGGGAGGCCCGGACGGATCTCCTGAGTTGGCCACACGACGAGCCGGACGTGCCGGGGCACCCGTATGGTTCGGGCGCCCACCCTGAGCTCCCTCGTGGCCGAACCGGTGCAGCTCGGGGCCGGTAAACGTGGCCCGGATGAATGGGGACGACAGCCGGAGCACGTGCGCGGCCGAGTGGCGCAGAATGGTCGGCAGCTCGCGCGGGGGCGGGTGGCGCCGGGCGCATCCGTTGAGGTAAGCAAGTCCCAGGTATGAAATGCCTGACCTTACGAGAATCCACCGGTTCACGGTGGCAGATCGGGCCGGTGGCGCGCATGATGGTCTGGGGGCGTCGCGATCCCCAGTGAATGTCACCCCAGTGGAGGAACAGCATGAGCTACGCACACACCGTCACGGTCAATGTCTCGTTCGACGAAGCGGTCAGGATGGCCCGGGAAGCACTGGCCGACCAAGGATTCGGCATACTGACCGAAATCAACATGCAGTCCACCTTCGCCGCCAAGCTGGGCCAGGAGGCCGCCGACGCCGTCGGCGACTACCTGATTCTCGGCGCCTGCAATCCCGCCCTGGCCCAGCGGGCCGTGACAGCCGACCCTGGCATCGGCGCTCTGCTCCCCTGCAACGTGGTCGTGCGCCGCCACGCGGGGGCCGGTGAAACCACCGTGGAAGCCCTCGACCCGGCCATCATGGCGCAGCTCAGCACGAAACCGGAGATCAAGCAGGTCTCCATCGAAGCGGATGCCCGGCTGCGCGCGGCCCTCGCCGCCGTGCTCGCCGGCGCCGCGCAGTAACCTTGGGCCAGGCTTGATCAGGCGGGAAAACGTTGACCAGCGGGGGAATCAATGAACGAACGCACCGAACAGGTGATCGGACCCGGTCCAGGATCCGGGGCGGCGTCGCCCTGACAGTGCTGGCGGGACTGCTGCTGAGTGCCTGCTCCTCGACCCCCGCACCGGGGTCCACCCCCACGCCCACCGTGTCGACGATCGTGATGAGCGGCTCCCGACTGGTCAGCCAGACCCCCGACGGGCAGACCGTGCAGACCGCGGTCTTGGACGACGGCCCCGACACGGCCATCGCCTTGCTCACGAACGCCTTCGGAACGTCGCCGATCCAAACCGAGATGACTCGGGACGAAGCCTGTGATGCGCCTTCGACCCACTATGTCTGGGACGACGCAATGCTCTCCGTGTCGTCCATCGGGTTCACGGTCAGGTTCAGCGGCCCCTCCGTAGCGGGGATAGCCCTTCGGAGCAGCGGTGGATTCGCGGTCGGCGACAATGCCCAGGCCTTCTTCGATGCGCTCCCGGAGGATCAGGCGCACGATGAATACAACGACGGTTCAGGACCCTTCGTCTACGACAAGGTGGCTGACGGTGCCCCCTGGGGTGAGGACGGCTCCGCCTTCGGCGGAGTGGCCCTGCTCCAGCCGGGCGGTGTCGTGAAGGCGATCGTCGCGCCGGACACGACGCGCGCCTTCTACTGCTGACGCCGGGCCACCGGCGCACCGGATAGGAAGCGGGACACGGGAGCGGGACACGAGAAAGCCCCACCTCGACGAGGTCGGGCTTTCTCGGTCAAGCGGATGCTGCTACGGGGCGGCGTACCCGGCTGCGGCCTCGGCCAGCAGGTCGGCTTCGGCCCAGGTCGCGAGGTTCGCGCGCAGCTTCACGCCGAGGTCGGCGTCGACGCTGGTCCAGTATGCGATGGCCCGCTCGGTCACCTCGGGGCGCTCCACCCCGCTGATCGCGCCGGTGATGGTGTCGAGGAAGCGCGCCTTTGCGGCGTCGTCGTAGACCTCGCGGTACAGCGTCCCGGCCTGGCCGAAGTCGCTGTCTTCGCTGCGCAGCTGCGCGGCGGCGCGCATGAGCTCACCGTCGTTCTCCCAGCTTCCGTCGGTTGCCGCCTGCGGGTCGGCCACCGGGCCGCCCAGCGAGTTCGGAGCGTAGTTCGGGGCATCCGTCGCATTGAAGTGATAGCGGGCGGCGCCATCCTGCGAGTAGTTGTTCACGGGGGACTTCGCTGCGTTGACCGGCAGCTGGCTGAAGTTAGTGCCAACACGGTAGCGCTGCGCGTCCGGGTAGGAGAAAATGCGCGCCATCAGCATCTTGTCGGGGCTCGCCGCGATGCCGGGCACGAAGTTCGCCGGGGAGAACGCGGCCTGCTCGATCTCAGCAAAGAAGTTCTCCGGGTTGCGGTTCAGGGTGTGCGTGCCGATTTTGACCAGCGGGTAGTCTGCGTGCGGCCACACCTTGGTGATGTCGAACGGGTTGAACCGGTAGGCCTTGGCGTCGTCGTACGGCATGATCTGCACCGAGACGTCCCAGGACGGGAAGTTTCCGGCATCGATGGCGTCGAAGAGGTCGCGCCGGTAGTAGTCGGCGTCGGCCCCGGCGATAAGCTCAGCCTCCGAGCCCTCCATCTCGATGTTGCCCTGGTTGGAGGTGAAGTGGTACTTGACCCAGAAGCGCTCACCGGCTGCGTTGATCCACTGGTAGGTGTGCGAGCCGAAGCCGGGCATCTCGCGCCAGGAGCGCGGCAGGCCGCGGTCGCCCATCAGGTAGGTGACCTGGTGCGCGGACTCCGGGGAGAGGGTCCAGAAGTCCCACTGCATGGTCGCGTCGCGCAGGCCGGAGCCCGGCAGGCGCTTCTGCGAGTGGATGAAATCGGGGAACTTGATACCGTCGCGGATGAAGAACACCGGTGTGTTGTTGCCGACGATGTCGTAGTTGCCCTCGGAGGTGTAGAACTTCACCGAGAAGCCGCGCACGTCGCGCCAGGTGTCGGGGCTGCCCTGCTCGCCGGCGACGCTGGAGAAGCGCTGCAGGGTCTCGGTGGTCGCTCCCGGTTGGAAGAGCGCGGCGCGGGTATACGCGGAGACGTCTCCGGTCACCTCGAAGAGGCCGTGCGCTCCGCCGCCCTTGGCATGCACGATGCGCTCCGGAATGCGCTCGCGGTTGAACTGGGCGAGCTTCTCGACCAGGTAGACGTCGTGCAGGGCAGTGACTCCCTCGGTTCCAACGGTCAGGGAGTGCTCGTCGCTGGCGACGGGCGTTCCCGTCTGCGTGGTGGTGGGCTTGATTGTCATCGTGCTCCTTCGTTGGACAGCGGTGCAGGTGTGGAAAGCGCGGTAAGTGTGGCGGTCTGACAGGCGGGGCAGAGACCCCAGTAGGTGACCTCAGCGGTGTGCACGGTGAATCCGGAGGTGTTCGAGGGCGTTAGGCAGGGGGACGCACCCACGGCGCAGTCGACGTCGTGCACGGCGCTGCACCGGGTGCAGACAATGTGGTGGTGGTTGTCGCCGACCCGGCGTTCGAAGAGAGCCGGGGAGCCGGCCGGCTCGATCTTGCGGGCGATCCCTGCGCCGGTGAAGGCCGCGAGCACACCGTAGACCGCCTGCAGTGAGGTGCCCGGCAGCTCGGCTCGAACCGTGGCGTAGAGCCGCTCCGCGGTCGAGTGCGGGGCCTGGTCGAGAACACGCAGCACCGCTAAGCGGGGCCCGGTGACCTTGAGCCCAGACGCCCGGATGCTGTCGGCGAGCGGGCCGGACGCCTCAACCGCCCGCATCCGCCCTGTTTCCGTCATGCACCCCACGCTAACAGTTGTTTTGAATTACTCAAAACAATTGGCGACCACCGGGCGTGGCGCACGCGGGTTGCTCTGCGCGGATCACCGGCTCAGGACGGCGAGCCGAGTGCCGATTGGTAAACGTCGACGACCCGGGCCAGGAAAGCCTCGATGACCTCTCGTTCCTCATCAGAGAGATCCTGGGTGAGCGCCGCCACTCCCCCGATCACCGGAAGCAGTTGCTGGAATGCCCGCGAAACCGACTCCTGAGCCGGCACCACGACCACCTTTCGCCGATCCGACGAGTGCGGATGACGCTGGGCGTGCCCCAGGGCCACGAGCCGGTCGACCACGAGAGTGGTTGCCGCCGTGGAGATGTCCAGGCGGCGGGAGAGCTCGCCCGGGGTCAGCGACCCCTCCTGGATCAGGTGCTCCATCGCGGACAGGTCGGTGGCGTTCACCTCGAGCGCCTGCCCGACTTGGCGCTCGAAGGCGCGGGACAAGTGCACGATGTCGTGCAGCTGGAAGCCGATCCGGTCCGAAACCGGCAGACCGGACTTCCGACTTTCGCCGCCCCCTGGCGCGCCGACGACCCCGACCTCGGAGCCGGGAGCGAACTTGCGACGCTCTTCCATAGGAGCCATACTATTACCAATATTGCTAGGACGCCTAGCAATCAGGTTCCTTGGAGGAATTTTGCTCGCGATTCAGCGGTTCATCACCGGTCAACGCACGGCCTGGATCGTCCTGATCGCGACGATCGTCGCCGTTGGTCTGCTCTTCTCCCTCTTCCCCTCGGACGATTCCGAGGAGTTCCCCACCTCCGGGCTGCCCACGTCCAGCCAGGCCGCACAGGTCGATGCGCTCCTCGCCGAGTTCCCCTCCGCCGAGCAGACCTCAGCGATCGTGGTCTGGACCCGGGAGGGTGCCGACCTGACCCGGGCCGACATCGAGGCCATCGCCGAACGCGGCACCGCCCTCGCCGAGCAGTCGATCGTGCCGCAGGCCACCATGCCGCGGTTCAGCGATGACGGGCAGGCCGCGATCAGCATCGTTCCGCTGGACGCGGACGAGGCCAACGCCGACATCGGCGGGGCGGCCGCCGGCATCCGTGACGCCGCGTCCGACGCACTGCCGAGCGGCCTGAACGCCTATGTCACCGGCGCCGTCGGCTTTCAGTCCGACATCACCAACGCCTTCGCCGGTGCCGACTTCCGGCTGCTGCTCGTCACCGTGATCGTCGTCGCCGTGCTTCTGATCGTCACCTACCGCAGTCCCGTGCTCTGGATCGTTCCGCTCGTCGTCGTCGGCATCGCGGATGGCCTGTCCGGGGTCGTCGTGGGAGCCCTGGCCGAGCCGTTCGACATCACCCTCGATCCCTCCGTCGCCGGCATCCAGTCCGTGCTGGTCTTCGGCGCGGGCACCAATTACGCCCTGCTGCTCGTGGCCCGCTATCGCGAGGAGTTACTCCGCACCGATAACCGCAACGACGCCATGCTGGCCGCGGTGCGCGGTGCCGGCCCGGCCATCGCCGCCAGTGGCGGCACGGTCGCGCTCAGCCTGCTCACCCTGCTGTTCGCCGAGCTGTCTGGCAACCGCGCGCTCGGTTTCGCCTGCGCCATCGGTGTCGTCATCGCCATCACCTTCGCGCTGGTCGTGCTGCCGGCTGCCCTTGTGGTCTGCGGCCGCGGGCTGTTCTGGCCGTTCATCCCCCGCTTCATGCCGGGCGCCGGCGCCGAGCTGCGTCCCGGCTTCTGGACCCGCCTCGGCCGGGGCGTAGAGCGCCGTCCGATCGTGGTCACCGCGGCATCCGTCGCCGCGATCGGTGCCCTCAGCCTGGGCCTGATCGGCGCCTCCGTGGGTCTGTCGCAGGCCGACCAGCTCCTCGGCAAGCCCGAGTCGGTGCAGGCGCAGGCCATCGTGAAGGAATCCTTCTCGGCCGGCTTGACCAGCCAGACCATCGTGCTGGTACCGGATGCCGCGGCAGCCGAGGCCACGACGCGTGCCACCGACACGCCCGGCGTCGAGTCCGTGCTGGCCGGCGAGAGCGCGAACGGCCTGACCCGGCTGAACCTCTCCCTGTCCAGCGAGCCGGGCAGCGACGAAACCTTCTCCGTCATCGACACACTGCGCGGCACCTATGCCGAGTCCTCGGGCGACGTGTCCGAGGCCCTGGTCGGCGGCAGCGACGCCACGGCGTTCGACAACAGGACGAGTGCGCAGGCCGACCAGGCCCTGATCATCCCGATGATCCTGGCGATCGTGTTCGCCATCCTCGCCCTGCTCCTGCGCTCCCTGGTGGCACCCGTTCTGCTGATCCTCAGCGTGCTGGCGACGTACTTCGCCAGCCTCGGTGCCTCCAACTGGATCTTCCAGAACCTGATGGGCTTCCCCGCCTTCAACACCAACGTGGTGCTCTTCGCGTTCCTCTTCCTGGTGGCCCTCGGGGTGGACTACAACATCTTCCTCACCACCCGAGCCCGGGAAGAGAGCATCCGGTTCGGCACGAAGGAGGGCATGGTGCGCGCCCTGTCGTCGACGGGCGCAGTCATCACGAGCGCCGGCATCCTGATCGCGGCGGTCTTCGCCGTGCTGGGCGTGCTGCCGGTCGTGGCTCTGACCCAGATCGGCGTCATCGTCTGCATCGGCGTGCTGCTCGACACGCTCGTGGTGCGCACCCTCGTGGTGCCGGCGCTGGTGTTCCTCACCGGCGACAGGTTCTGGTGGCCGTCCCGTCCGGCCGCGAAGGCCCCGCTGGTCTAGCGCACCGCGGGCGAGAATCCGTGTCGAACCCCGAACGAATTCGACGCCGCGCGCTCGGAATCACTCAGCGGGCGCACGGGAGTCCGAGGCCGCCGGCCTCGGGCGGCGTGCGGTGCTGCCACCGCAGCCTCCGTTCGAGCTGGGCACCGAGCGCCAGCAGCGTGGCCTCCCCACCCGGCCGGCCGATCAGCTGCACTCCCATCGGCAGTCCAGCCTCGGTTTCGGCAACGGGCAGCACGATCGCGGGCAGTCCGCTCACGTTGACCATGGACGTGAACGGGGTGTACTGCACCTGCTGGGCGAAGTTGCGCTCCCCGTCGACCGCGTCGTACCAGCCCAGCGGGCGCGGCGTGAGCGCGAGCGCCGGGGTCAGCACCGCGTCGAATCGGGACAACTGGCGGATGAACGACCGCTCGTAAGCCGACAGGGCCGCGAGCGCCTGAGCCAGATCCCGGGCGGACAGCTCCCGGCCGCGGTGCATCAGCCAGCGGGTGAGCGGCTCGAGCAGCTGCTCCTGCTCCGGGGTGTCGGCGGGGATGCCCGCAGCGCCGGCCTGCCAGATCGTTCGGAACGCCGGCACATAGCTGTCGTCGGGTTCGAGCGCCGTCTCCTCCAGGCCATGGCCCATATTTGCGAACCCGTCGACGGCCACCATCAGGGCCGCCAACGCCTCGGGAGCGATCTCAATCGGGTAGGCGTCATCCCAGGCGGAGGTTGTCATCACTCCGAGCTGGAACCGACCCTCGGCGCGCACGGCGGCGGCCAGCAGAGGTGCATCGTCGCCGGGGGGCCGGAGCGAGTACAGGTGCTGCGGATGCCCGCCTCGCGGCGCGATCATGGCGTCCAGCAGCAGGGCGGCATCCGCCACCGTCCGTGCCAGCGGTCCGGCCACGCTGAGACCGCCGAGCGCGTTGATCCCGGACGACGAGGGCACCCGGCCGCGCGACGGTTTCACGCCGACGAGACCGCAGGCTGCCGCGGGAATCCGCACCGAGCCGCCGCCGTCGGAGCCCGGAGCGAAGGGAAGCAGCCGGGCGGCGACGGCCACCGCCGCCCCGCCGCTGGAGCCGCCCGCGCCCCGGGAGCGGTCCCACGGGTTGCGCGCGGGCGGCCCGGCCAGTGTCTCGGTGTACGACGGCAGCCCGAACTCGGGCGTGCTGGTCTTGCCGAGGCTCACGCCGCCGGCCGCGTCCAGGGCGAGCACGAGATCGTCGGACTCGGCGGGCACGTAATCCTGCATCAGCCGCGATCCGAACCGGGTTGGCACGCCGGCGCGGCTCTGCAGGTCCTTGTCGGCGAAGGGCAGACCCCAGAGCGGCATGCTGCGCGGCATCAGCTGCTCGACGAAGCGGGCCCGCTCCCGCGCGGCATCCGTTGTCACGCTCACGAACGCGCCGAGGCCGGAGTCCTGCGCCTCGATCCGGCCCAGGTAGTGCTCGGTCAGCTCCGTGGGGCTGATCTCACCGCGCTGCAGCGCCTGCCATTGTTCGAGAGCGGTCAGTTCATGCGGAGCAGCCATCCCCCGAGCCTAGCCAGCCGGGATGCCGGGCAGCGGCGAGACGCTCAGGAGTGGGACAGCCCGGTCAGCAACGCCTGGAACGCCCGCGGCGCGGCGCGGAGAACGGATGCCGCCGCCCACGACCCGGCCCATGGCAGCAGCTGCGCGACGTTGATGATCTCGTACTGCACGAGCGACCCGGCCTGCTCCTCGGGCAGCACCTGGTACTCGCCGCGGTACCACCAGCCGCGCCGCAGCACGAGTCGGCGTCGGTCCCGGTCGGTGTGCACGTTGCCCCCGCCGGCCGCCCCCGAGGCCATCGCCGTCACGAGCCGGTTGAACACGGCGTCGGGGCCGGCCTCGAGGTGTCCTGCGAACGAGCGCAACACGGTGTGGCGCTCGGGCAGGGTGGGCAGGGCATCGGTCATCCCTCGATTTTAGGCGTCCGCCGGCCGCAGTCTCGCCGCTTCGCCTATTTGAGGCTCTTCTGCAGGAGCACGGTGCCGAGCCAACGGTCGAACTTGAAGCCGACCTTGCCCATCCGACCGATCTCCGCGAATCCGAAGTCGCGGTGCAGCTTGATCGATGCGTCGGCGCCCTGGTCGGCGACGACCGCGATGATTTCCTTGAGCCCGGCGGCCTGGGAGCGCTCGATGAGTTCGCCGAGCAGCATCCGGCCCAGTCCCTTGCCGGTGGAGGCCGCTCCGAGGTAGATCGAGTTCTCGACCGTGAACCGGTAGGCGCGTTTCTGCTTCCACGGGCCGACCAGGGCGTAACCGAGCAGCTGGCCGGCCGGGGAGACAGCCACGATGAACGGCATCCCGAGCTTGCCCAGATAGTAGAACTTGCTGCGCCACTCGGCCAGGGTCATCGGGTCGACGTCGAAGGTGACCGTGCTGTTGGCGACGTAGTAGTTGTAGACCTCCCGGATATACGGCAGATCGGTGATTTGGGCCTCACGCATGGTGAATCCGAACGGCGCCTCTTCCGCGGGCGTCGGTCGAAGGTGCCGGGGCAATTGCCGACGCGGCTGGTATTCCTCTTCAAGCACAGCTAACTCCTCCAGAGAGCTCCAGATTACCCGAGGGACCAGTCAACCGGGGCCGCCCCGGCGCGGCCGAGGTACTCGTTGGCCCGGCTGAACGGCTTCGACCCGAAAAATCCGCGCCTGGCCGACAGCGGGCTCGGATGAGCAGACTCGATCACCGGCGTGTCCCCGAGGAGCGGCCGCAGCGTGCCGGCATCCTTCCCCCACAGGATCGCCACGAGCGGCCGGTCCCGGGCGACGAGGGCACGGATGGCCTGCTCGGTCACGCTTTCCCAGCCGCGGCGCCGATGCGACCCGGCCAGGCCGGCCTGCACGGTGAGTACGCGGTTGAGCAGCAGCACCCCCCGCCGCGACCACGGCGAGAGGTCTCCGGTGGCGGCGGTGACGCCCACGTCGTCGTGTAGCTCCCGGCAGATGTTCGCCAGGCTGCGCGGCAGCGGCCGCACGTGTGCCTCGGTCGCGAAGGCGAGCCCGATCGGATGTCCCCGGGTCGGGTATGGGTCCTGCCCGACGATGAGCACCCGCACGGCGTCGAACGGCTCGGCGAAGGCGCGGAAGACGTTCTCCGGGGCCGGTAGCCAGATACGGCCGGCCAGAGTCTCGGCGCGCAGGTGCTCGCCCATCCGGTCGATCTCCGACGCCACCGGCGCCAGCGCCTGGGCCCAGCCAAGATCGATGGCCCGGCTCTCGGTCAGCGCGGCGAGGGTGACGGGCATGATGCTCGGCTCAGGCCCCGAAGGTGCTCACGAGCACCCCGCCGTCGGCCTCGCTGACCCGCCAGACACTGCCGGCTCCGACGACGCTGAGCGCGCCCTCGCCGACGACCAGCGCGGTGTTCTCGTCGACGGCCAGGCCGCCGTCGATCAGGCCGGCCTCGGTAGCCGCGACCAGCCGGGACAGCGTGCCCCACTGGGCGGCGTGCACCTCCACGGTGACGTCGAGCAGCCCGATGCCTGGTTCGACGGTGATCTCGTCGAGCCCCTCGGCGGCGTGTTCGCCGCTGACCTCGACGCCGCCCATGCGCCAGCCGCCGATCAGCGCACGCTCGGCCGCGATCATCGCGCCGGCAGAGAATCCGAGATAGGGGATGCCGGCGGCCACCTGACGGCGGATCTCACCGAATATCGGGGCCACGGCGGCCAGGTAGGCGGGGGTGACTCCGCCGCCGACCAGGATTCCGTCGGCCTCGGACACCGCGGTCAGGGCGAAGACGTCGCCCGGGGCGACGACGGTGACCTTCGGCTCGAACTCGCCGGCCGCAGAGACGGCGGCGACCAGGTTCGCGGCGTGGTCGGCGGCGTCTTCGGCACGCACGACGAGGATCGCGATGCCTGGCTCCGCGCGGCCTGCAGCGACTCCGCGCGCCGTGGCCTCGGCCAGGAAGGGTCCGAAGACGGCCGCGTCTGTCCGGGGGTTCCAACCGCCGCCGACCAGGTGCACGCTCACAGCAGGGCGCCCCGGGCCACGAGGGGCAGGCTGGCGGCGAGCAGGCTCGCGACAGGCAGAGCGTCATCGAGCTGTGCGCCGCCCGGCAGGCTCGCACCGGTGAGGCTCTCCGCCACGGGCGGCAGGGAGGACCAGGGGAACACGATCCAGCGGTCCGTTTCACACCAGGTGAAATCGGGCACCAGCACGGTGCGAGGCTTCGTGTACAGGGTGGCGGTGCGCACCTCGCAGGCGGTTTCCCGCAGCAGCGCGACGACCATCGCGAGGGTGTGCCCGGAGTCGGAGACGTCGTCGACGAGCAGCACCCGCAGGCCGGTCAGCGAAGGCGCGTCGAGCATCGGTCCCGACAGGACCGGCACGGGCAGGCGCTCGTCGACGCCGGTGTAGAACTGCACGTTGATGCTGCCGCAGTTCTTGGTGCCCAGCGCATACGACATCGCGCCGGCGAGCAGCAGCCCGCCGCGGGCGATGGCGATCACGACATCCGGCTGGAAACCACTCGACAGCACCGCCTTCGACAGCTGGCGGGACGCGTCCGCGAACACGTCCCAGCCCAGCACTTCCCGCTCAATTCCGGTCACATCACGTGCAGCGTCGTCCGCGTCGAATCCCATTTCCCAATGGTAGGTCACGGCGCGGTGACGGTGAGCTCAGGCCAGGTGTCGCTCCTCGTGGCCGTTATACAGCGAGAGCGGACGGATCAGGGCATTCGATGCGGTCTGCTCGATGATGTGCGCGGTCCAACCGGTCAGTCGCGCCGCGACGAAGATCGGCGTGAAAGTGAGGGTGTCGAATCCCATCAGGTTGTACGCCGGTCCCGACGGGTAGTCCAGGTTGGGCAGGATGCCGGTGCGCGTCGTCATCCCCGCCTCGAGGGATTCGTAGAGCTCCAGCAGGTCCGGCCGGTCATAATGCTCGACCAGGGTGACCAGCGCGGTGCGCATGGTCGGCACCCGCGAGTCCCCGTGCTTGTACACCCGGTGGCCGAAGCCCATCACCTTCCGCTTTGCGGCGAGGGTCTCGTTCAGCCACGTCTCGGCGCGCTCCCCGGCGCCCAAACCGAGCCCGATTTCGTCGAAAATGTGCATCACGGCCTCGTTCGCCCCGCCGTGCAGCGCGCCCTTGAGAGCGCCGATCGCTCCGGTGACCGCGGAGTGCAGGTCGGACAGGGTCGAGGTGATCACGCGGGCGGTGAACGTCGACGCGTTGAAGGAGTGCTCCGCATACATGATCATGGACACATCGAACGCGTTCACGACCACGAGTTCGGGCACCTCGCCGAACGTCATGAACAGGAAGTTGGCCGAGTAGCCGAGATCGCCGCGCGGTTCGATCAGCTCGAGGCCGTGGCGGCGGCGCTGGTCGTAGGCCACGATCGCCGGCATCTGGGCCCAGAGCCGCAGGCCCTTGGCACGGTTGGCCGCCGGCGACGCGTCGGCCGCATCGGGGTCGTTCGCGCCGATCAGGCTGACCGCCGTGCGCACGACGTCCATCGGGTGCGCCGTCGTCGGCAGCTCGTCGATGACGCGCTTCACCGCAGGAGTCAGGTGCCGGAGGGAGCGTTCCTGCTCCTCGAATTCGCCCAGCTCGACGTCGGTCGGCAACTCGCCGTGCCAGAGCAGGTAGGCCACCTCCTCGAAGCTCCTCTGTGCCGCGAGTTCCTGCACCGGGTAGCCCCGGTACAGCAGCGAGTTCGATTCGGGGTTGACCTTGGACACCTGCGTATGGTCGACCACGACGCCGGCGAGGCCCTTGTAAATGATCGGTTCGTTCTGACTCATGTCGCTCCCTTGCGTTGAGACTGGATCTGCGTGCGGGGCCGGGCTGCTACGAGGCAACATCCGGGTTGAGGGTGAAGTTGAAGACGCCGGAATCGAAGTGACTGTACGACTCGTAGTCGAGCAGCTCGTAGAGCCTCGCCCGGTGCTGCATCTCCGGCAGCAGGCCGGTCAGGGAGCCCTGCGCCTCGATGGTGTCGAGGCCGCGTTCGGCCGCCCCCATCGCGAGGCGCAGCAGGGACACCGGGAAGATGACGATGTTCATGCCGACATCCGCCAGCTGCTTGACCGTGTAGAGCTCGCCCTTGCCGAACTCGGTCATGTTCGCCAGCACCGGCACGTCCACGGCGGCGCGGATGGCCGCGAACTCGGCCAGCGATGCCATCGCCTCCGGAAAGATCGCGTCGGCCCCGGCGTCGACGAGCTTTTTCGCCCGGTCGACCGCGGCAGCCAGGCCGTCGACGGCACGGATGTCCGTGCGCGCCATGATCAGGAAGTTCGGGTCGCGCCGGGCGTCGACGGCCGCCCGGATGCGCTTGGCCGCCGTGTCGTCGTCGACGACCTGCTTTCCGTCGAGGTGACCGCAGCGTTTCGGATTGACCTGGTCCTCGATGTGCATGCCGGCCAGGCCGGCATCCTCGAGCGTCTGGATCGTGCGTGCCACGTTCATCGGCTCGCCGAAGCCGGTGTCGGCGTCCACGATCGTGGGCAGGTCGCTCATCCGGGCGATCTGCTGGCTCCGGCCGGCCACCTCGGTGAGAGTGGTCAGGCCGATGTCGGGCAGACCCAGGTCGGCCGAGAGCACCGCGCCGGAGATGTACACCCCTTCGAAGCCCTTTGCCGCGATCAGTCGGGCCGAGAGCGGGTTGAACGCACCGGGGAAGCGCAACAGCCGGCCGCTCGCCAGGTCCTCGCGGAACGCGGCCCGCTTGGCGGCAGGGGTGACGGTCGAGTACAACATCAGAAGATTCCGTTCGGGGTGGGAAGTGAGGCGAGCAACCCGTTACGGGCCACGATGGTGAGCTGGCCGAGCTCCCCGGCGCCAAGCCGCGGCAGGCGTTCGGCCGCGGCGAGGAAGCGCACGATCTCGCCCTCCTCGACCACGTCCGCCGCGAGGGTGCGGAACTTGTGCACGTATTCGTCCCGCCCGAACGGCTTCGCGCCGAGCGGATGGGCGTCGGCGACGGCGATCTCGTCGACGACCCGGCTGCCGTCGGTGAGCTCGATCTCGACTCGACCGCCGAAGGCCTTCTCGGCCGGGTCGAGCGAGTGGTACCGGCGGGTCCACTCGCTGTCCTCCGTCGTGGTCACCTTGTTCCAGAGGGCGATCGTGTCGGCCCGGCCGGCGCGTTCGGGCCGGTAGGAGTCGACGTGGTGCCAGCTGCCGTCCTGCAGGGCGACCGTGAAGATGTACGGGATGGAGTGGTCGAGGGTCTCCCGGCTGGCCGTGGGGTCGTACTTCTGCGGGTCGTTCGCGCCCGAGCCGATCACGTAGTGGGTGTGGTGGCTGGTGTGGATGACGACGGATACGACGTTGGCCGGATCGGACAGGGTCGGGTGCTCCCGGTGCAGCTTCCGGGCCAGGTCGATCCACGCCTGCGCCTGGTACTCCGCCGAGTGCTCCTTCGTGTAGCTGTCCAGGATGGCGCGCTTGGCTTCACCATTCGACGGCAGCGACACCTCATAGGCGGCATCCGGGCCGTCGAGCAGCCAGGCGATCACGCCGTCTTCCCCCTCGTAGATCGGGGTGGGGCTGGTTTCGCCGCGCATCGCGCGGTCGACCGCCTCCACCGCCATCTTGCCGGCGAAGGCCGGGGCGTGTGCCTTCCAGCTGGAGATCTCGCCCTTCCTGGACTGCCGGGTGGCCGTCGTGGTGTGCAGCGCCTGCCCCACCGCCTGGAAGATGGTCTCGGGGTCGAGCCCGAGCAGGGTGCCGATGCCGGCGGCCGCCGACGGGCCGAGGTGGGCCACGTGGTCGATCTTGTGCGCGTGCAGGCTGATGCCCTTGACCAGGTCGATCTGGATCTCGTAGCCCGTGGCGATGCCGCGCACGAGGTCGCGACCGGTCAATCCGCGGGCGGTGGCGAGGTGCTGGGCGACCGCGACGACCGGCGGGATGTTGTCGCCGGGGTGTGAGTACTCGGCCGCGAGGAACGTGTCGTGGTAGTCGAGCTCACGCACGGCGACCCCGTTGGCCCAGGCCGCCCACTCCGGTGACACCCGGCGGGAGCGCTGCTCACCGAACACGGTCGCCCCGACGCCGTTGAATGAACGCGGATGCGCGAGCGCCTGCGAGCGGGCCGACACCACCGGGCGCCGGGTCAGCGACGCCGCGGCGACGGCGGCGTTGTCGATCACCCGGTTGACGATCATCTCGGTCACCTCGTCGCTCACCGCGACCGGGTCGGCGGCGCACAGGGCGATCTTCCAGGCCAGCTGGTCGGTGCGGGCAAGGTTCTCGTCGCTGCGGTGAACACGAACGTGGTGGAGCTGCACGGTGGATCCCTTCGATTGGTTCGATCGGTTCGAATAGTGCGGTCAGCGCGGTGGAGGCGATGGGTCGGCCGGAACGGCCGACGATCCCCGGAGGGTCGCGAGAACGCTGGTGAGGCTCTGGTGGAGGTGCACGTGCGTGGCGTGGGCGGCCAGCGACGAGTCACCCGCCAGAACGGCGTCCACGATGAGCAGGTGCTCGGCGGCGGCGCTTCGGAGCCGGTCCGGGTTGTCCCGGGCCAGGCGACGGATGCGGGCGAGGTGCGTGCGCACCCCGGCGAGCGCACCCACGAGGAAGGGGTTCGCCACGGCCACGTCAAGGGCCAGGTCGAACTCGTCGATCAGCTCGTAGTAGCGGCGTAGTCCCGCCTTGCCGTGCCGGAGCAGCTCCGGGGCCGCAAGGAACTGCGTGCGGAGAACCTCGAAGACCGCCGGGTCGCGGCGCTCGGCGGCGATCCGGGCGGCGTGTTCCTCCAACGCCCGTCGCACCTCGTAGAGTTCCCCGATTCTGTCCACGCTCATCTCGGTGACCATGAACCCACGGCCGGTGCGGCCGGCCACCAGACCGTCGGCGATCAGCCGGGCGATCGCCGCGCGCAGAGGGGTGCGCGACACCCCGATCCGGGCGGCCTGCTCCACCTCGAGCAGCCCCGTGCCGGGCGCCAGGATGCCGTCGAGAATCTCGCCGCGCAGCTGCCGGTAGGCGCGTTCACTTGCGCGAACCGGAGCCGTGGTCCCCGTCGTTGGGGTTTCTGTATACACAAATCACATGTTATTCCCTTATTGCGGGATTTGTGCCAGACTTCACGAATTCAATGTATACATAGGAACTTCAACGGAGAGGTTCGAATGTCAGGGGAAGCATCGGCGGGGTATCACGACCTGTGGCAGAGAAGCATCGATGACAACACGCGTTCGGCGTTCTGGCTGCAGGCAGCCCGGGCAATCGACTGGACCGTGCCGCCGACGGTAGCGCTGGAGGAACGCTTCCCCGGCGCCTGGCGCTGGTTCCCGGACGGCGAACTCAACACCAGCTACAACGCGCTCGACCGCCACGTGCTTGCCGGACGCGGCGAACAGACGGCCGTCATCTACGACTCGGCGATGTCCGGAACCCGGGTGCGCCTGAGCTATCGCGAACTTCTGGGACGCGTCGAGCGCTTTGCCGGCGTGCTCCGCGCCAGCGGCGTCGGCCGGGGCGACCGGGTGATCGTCTACCTGCCGATGATCCCGGAAGCCATCGTCGCCATGCTGGCGTGTGCCCGCATCGGCGCCATCCACTCCGTCGTCTTCGGCGGCTTCGCCGCCAGCGAGCTCGCCGTGCGGATCGACGATGCGCGACCGTCCGTGATCGTGACCGCCTCCGGCGGCCTCGAACCGGGCCGGGCAGTCGAATACCTGCCTCTGGTCGAACGCGCCCTCGCTCGCAGCAAGGGCTCGGTGCACACCGTCATCGTGCGCGACCGGGAGATGGTCCCCGGCTGCGCCGCCGACTACGCCGGCACCAGCGACGTGGCCTGGCTGGACTGGGCCCACGAGGAGAACGAGGCCTCCCCGGCCGCGCCGATCAGCCTTCGCTCCGACGACCCGCTCTACATCCTGTACACCTCAGGGACGACCGGCAATCCGAAGGGGATCGTCCGCGACAACGGCGGCCACGCCGTGGCGCTGGCCTGGTCGATGGCCAATATCTACAACGTCAAGCCCGGCGACGTCTTCTGGGCGGCCTCTGACGTCGGCTGGGTGGTCGGCCACTCCTACATCGTCTATGCCCCGCTGCTGGTCGGCGCCACCACGGTCATCTATGAGGGCAAACCGGTCGGCACCCCGGATGCCGGGGCGTTCTGGCGCGTGGTGGAGGACTACCAGGTGTCAGTCCTGTTCACGGCGCCCACGGCCATCCGTGCCATCCGCCGCGTCGACCCTGACCTGGTCGAACTGGCGGGGCATGACATCCGCAGCCTGCACGGGCTGTTCCTGGCCGGCGAACGCCTCGACCCGGAGACATACCACTGGGCCAATGACGGGCTGCACTGCCCGGTGGTCGATCACTGGTGGCAGACCGAGACCGGCTGGGCGATCTGCGCGAACCCGCGGGGCATCGCCGACATCCCGACGAGACCGGGCTCGGCCACGTTCCCGGTGCCCGGCTACGACATCGCCATCCTCGATTCCCAGGGCAAGCCGGTCACGAAGGCCGGCAAGGACGGCAACATCGCCATCCGCCTCCCGCTGCCGCCCGGCACCCTGCTCGGGATCTGGGGCAGCGAAGACCGCTTCGAAAGCTCCTACCTGTCGGCTTTCCCCGGCTTCTACGCCACCGGAGATTCCGGCCACTTCGACGAGGACGGCTACCTCTATGTGATGGGCCGCACCGACGACGTGATCAACGTCGCCGGGCACCGACTGTCCACCGGCTCGCTCGAGGAGGTGCTCACCCTGCACCCCGCGGTCGCCGAGTGCGCGGTGCTCGGCGTGCGCGACCCTCTCAAGGGGCAGCGCGCGGCCGGCTTCGTCACGCTCAAGGCCGGGGCCACGATCGACCACGACACTCTCGGCGCAGAGCTCATCGCGCTGGTGCGGGAGCACGTCGGGCCGGTGGCCGCGTTCCGAGACGTGACCATCCTGGACAGGCTGCCGAAGACCCGGTCGGGGAAGATCCTGCGCAAGACCATCCGGCAGATCGTCGATGGCGAGGCCTACACCGTGCCGCCGACGATCGAGGATCCCACGGTTCTCGACGCCCTCAAGCAGGCCGTGCATGGAGTCGGCCCGAACGCCTGAAGCACCAGTCGACCCCCACAGATCACCCCAGCACCATCCCACACAGTCACATCCCTTCACCGGAGCAAAGGAGCCCGCATGGCGGAATCACTGAAAGACAAACTCCCGGACGGAGTAAAACCGTCCACCATCGACTACATCGCGTATGAGAAGACGCCGAAGTTCATCCAGCTGAAGAAGCAGCGCCGCGGGTTCGTGCTGCCGCTGGCCGCCTTCTTCTTCATCTGGTACTTCGCCTTCGTGCTCGTCGCGGCCTACCTGCCCGACGTGATGGCAATCCCGGTCTTCGGCAAGTTCAACCTCGGACTGGTGCTCGGCCTCGGCCAGTTCGTCACCACCTTCGCCATCACCATGTGGTACGTGTCGTACTCGAACCGCCGTCTCGACCCCCTCGGGGCCGAGCTGCGTGCCGAGCTTGAGGAGATGGACAAGAAATGATCGCAACCAGCATTCTGCAGTCCCTGCCGGGCCGCCTGGCCCAAGCCGTCGAACCCGCGGAAAACAACCCCGTGCTGAACATCTCGATCTTCCTCGCCTTCGTGGCGGTCACCCTGATCGTCGTCATCCGCGCCGGGCGCAACAACAAGACCGCGGCCGACTACTACACCGGCGGCCGGTCCTTCACCGGCCCGCAGAACGGGTTCGCCATCGCCGGCGACTACCTCTCCGCGGCGTCGTTCCTCGGCATCGTCGGGGCGATCGCGGTCAGCGGTTACGACGGCTTCCTGTACTCGATCGGTTTCCTCGTGGCCTGGCTCGTCGCCCTGCTGCTGGTGGCCGAGCTCATGCGCAACACCGGCAAGTACACCATGGCGGATGTGCTCTCCTTCCGCCTGCGTCAGGGTCCCGTGCGCGTGGCCGCGGCGACGACCACCCTTGCCGTCTGCTTCTTCTACCTCCTCGCCCAGATGGCCGGAGCCGGCGGCCTCGTGTCGCTGCTCCTGGGCATCGACGACAAGGTCGGGCAGTCCGTCGTGGTCACCGTGGTCGGCGGCCTGATGATCATGTACGTGCTCATCGGTGGCATGAAGGGCACCACCTGGGTGCAGATCATCAAGGCGTTCCTGCTCATCATCGGCGCATTCGCGATGACCGTCTGGGTGCTGGCCATCAACGGCTTCAACTTCTCGGCGCTTCTCGACTCGGCCATCGCCGCCTCGACGAGTGTGCCGGCCGACGCCATCCTGGTGCCCGGCCTGAAATACGGCGAGAACCCGCTCGACTTCGTCTCGCTCGCCATCGCCCTGGTGCTCGGCACCGCGGGCCTGCCGCACGTGTTGATGCGCTTCTACACGGTGCCCAGCGCCAAGGAAGCCCGTCGCTCGGTCGTCTGGGCGATCTGGCTGATCGGTGCGTTCTATCTGTTCACGCTGGTGCTCGGCTTCGGTGCCGCCGCGCTCGTCGGAGCAGATGTCATCCTCGCCGCTCCCGGCGGAGTGAACTCGGCCGCGCCGCTGCTGTCCCTCGCGCTCGGCGGACCGCTGCTGCTCGGCTTCATCTCGGCCATTGCGTTTGCCACGATCCTGGCCGTGGTGGCCGGGATCACGATCACCGCCGCGACCTCCTTCGCTCACGACATCTACATGAGCGTGATCAAGAAGGGCAAGGGTGACCCCGACGCCGAGGTCAAGGTCGCACGTCGTACCGTCGTCATCATCGGCATCCTCTCGATCGCCGGCGGCATCGGCGTGCAGGGGCAGAACATCGCCTTCCTGGTGGCCCTGGCCTTCGCCGTCGCGGCGAGCGCCAACCTGCCGACCATCCTGTACTCGCTCTTCTGGCGCGGCTTCACCACCCGCGGCGCCGTGTGGAGCATGTACGGCGGCCTTGCGGTCACCGTCGGTCTGATCATCTTCTCGCCGGTCTTCTCCGGCACGGAGACGTCGATGTTCGGTGCAAACGTCGACTTCGCCTGGTTCCCTCTGAGCAACCCCGGCATCATCTCCATCCCGATCGGGTTCTTCCTGGGCTGGCTCGGCTCGGTCACCAGCACCCGCAAGGAAGACCCGCTGCTGGCCGCGGAAATGTCCGTGCGGTCCATGACCGGCTTCGGCGCCGAGAAGGCCTCCGAGCACTGATCGAAACCGTACGACCCGCATGACCACTACTCCCCCCGGCTGCACCCCAGCCGGGGGGAGTAGTGTCATCCGCGGGCTAGAGGGCCAGACCATCCGCCTGTGCCGAGCCTTTGACGCACGACTGGAGAAGATTCTCAATGAAAGCTGCACGTTTCCACGGCCAGAAAGATGTCCGCATTGAAAACATCAAAGAGCCGGAGACCCGCAGCGGCACAGTGAAGATCGCAGTCGCCTGGTGCGGCATCTGCGGCACCGACCTGCACGAGTATCTCGACGGCCCGATCTTCATCTCGGCGCCCGGCCACCCGCATCCGCTTTCGCATGAATCCCTCCCGGTCACGATGGGGCACGAGTTCTCCGGCACCATCGAGGAGGTCGGCGACGGCGTGGAGGGCCTCACGGTCGGCGACAACGTCGTCGTGGAACCGTACTTCGTCTGCAACGAGTGCCCGCCCTGCGAGGCCGGCAACTACCACCTCTGCGAGAAGATGGGCTTCATCGGACTCGCCGGCGGCGGCGGCGGCCTGAGCGAGAAAATCGTCGTCGACCAGCGCTGGGTGCACCCGATCGGAGACCTCCCCCTCGACGAGGCCGCGCTGATCGAGCCACTGTCGGTCGCGCANGTCGGTCGCGCACCACGCCGTGGTCCGCAGCGGCGCGAAGGCCGGCGACGTCGCTCTCATCGGCGGCGCCGGGCCCATCGGCCTGCTGACGGCGGCCATCCTCAAGGGGATCGGCGTGACCACGATCATGAGCGAGCTCAGCACTGCCCGCAAGGAGAAGTCCCTCTCGAGCGGCGCCGCCGACTACGTCGTCGACCCGACCACCGAGAACGTCAAGGCCCGCGTGCTCGAGCTCACCGGCGGCGTCGGCGCGGATGTCGCGTTCGAGTGCGCCGGCGTCAACATCGTGCTCGACACGCTGCTCGACGCGCTGCGCCCCGCCGGCGTGCTGGTCAACGTCTCCATCTGGGGACACCCGGCCACGGTGGACATGCAGAAGATCGTGCTCAAGGAGATCGACCTGCGCGGCACCATCGCCTACGCGCGCGACCACGAGGAGACCATCTCACTGGTGACGAGCGGCAAGATCGACCTCAAGCCGTTCATCACCGGCCGGATCGCGCTCGACGGCCTCATCAGCGAGGGCTTCGACACCCTGATCAACCACAACGACACCGCTGTGAAGATCTTGGTCCACCCCTAGGCAGAACGCTTGAGTGCGTCAGTCTTTGGGTGCCAGCGGCCCCCGCGCGACTCGTGTGGGGGCCGCCTGCGCGACCGGCTTGATCACGATCAGGTCCAGGTTGACGTGGGCCGGGCGTTCGACGCTCGACACGATCGTCTCGGCAATATCTTCGGCGGTGAGCGGATTCGGCACCCCGGCGTAGGCCGCGGCGGCCTTCTCCGCATCACCGTTGAAGCGCACCAGCCCGAATTCCTCGGTCTGCACCATCCCGGGGGCAACCTCGATCACCCGGATCGGCTCGCCATTCAATTCCAGGCGCAAGACTTCCATCAGGGCGTGCGCAGCGAACTTCGCCGCGTTATACCCTCCACCTCCGAGGTAGGCGACATGACCCGCAATGGACGTGACCGTGACGATGTCGGCGCCGCCGCCCTCCGCCCGGATCCCGGCCCGCAGCAAGGGCAGCACGGCGCTCGTGACCCGCTTGACCGCGAGCACGTTGATCTCGAACATCCAGGCCCAGTCCTCGACCTTCGAGTCCTCGACGGTGTCCAGCCCCACCGCGCCGCCCGCGTTGTTGACCAGTGCGTGCACCGGCCCGGACGCCGCAAGATAGTCGCGCAGCGCGTCCACGTCGGCCTGCCGGGTGAGGTCGGCCGTGAAGACCTGCGCCCCGGTCTCCGCCTGCAGCGTCGCGAGGCGGTCGGCGCGACGAGCCACCCCCACCACATCCCAGCCCCGCTGGCGGAACAGGCGCACGGTGGCGGCACCGATCCCCGAACTCGCACCGGTCACAACGACTCTTTTTGTACCCATGGCTCCATTCTGGTCGGAGAAGCAGCATGATGAGCCCACGCGCCACCGGAATACTGCACGTGCAGAAACGACGCGTGCCGCTCTGGGACAATGCGCGCTGGATCGCGATCGCCCTGGTTGTGCTCGGGCACGCCATCCTGAAACTCATCGCCGAGTCGGATGTCGCCTACGAGTTCTATCTGTTCGTCTACGCCTTCCACGTTCCGCTGTTCGTCGCCGTCAGCGGGTACTTCGCCCGGTCGGGCCCGCTCGGCACCCGCCAGCTGCATCGCCTGGTCACCGACATCGTGCTCCCCTACGTGATCTTCGAGACGATCTGGACAGTCGTGCACTGGCTACTCGGCGGCGAATTCCGCCTGGACTACTCGTCCCCCTCCTGGACCCTGTGGTTCCTGATCGCCCTCCTGGCCTGGCGCCTCGCCCTGCCCTTCCTCGTGCTGCTGCGCCATCCGCTGCTGATCAGTGTGATCATCTCCGTCGGCGCCGGGTACTTCGCGTCGATCGACAGCACCTTCGCGCTGTCGCGCACGCTCGGGTTGCTGCCGTTCTTCGTCTTCGGCTGGCAGTTACGCCAGTGGAAGGTCACCGACCGCTGGCTGGGGCTGCACGCCGCCGCGGTGTGGCGCTGGCGGATCGGCGCGGTCACCCTGTTCACGGCACTGCTGGGCGTGATCGTGGCGAACATCGACGCCCTTCGTGAGGCGCAGGTGCGCCAGTTCCTGCTCTACGACGAGTCCTACCCGGCGTTCGGCTACGACCAGCTCTGGGCCGGCGGCATCCGTCTGGGTCTGCTGCTGCTCGCGTTCGCCCTTATCGTGGCATTCCTGGTGCTCGTGCCCCGGCGACGGCTCTGGTTCACACCCTACGGCGCGGCCACGATGTACATCTACCTGCTGCACAGTTTCGTGCTGTTCCCCCTGCGCGAGCGCGGGGTGCTCGGCGGACCCCAGCCGGGCTGGGTGCTGCCCGCGATGATCGGGTTCAGCGTGCTGATCTCCATCGCCCTCTCGCAGCGGATCGTGCGCCGGGTGTTCCGCCCGCTGATCGAGCCGCGCGCCCGCTGGCTGTTCCGCAAGAAGGCGCGCACCGACACCGGCACGATCGTGCTTCCGCACCTCGACGCGCCTGCCGGGACGCTCGCCGCCGAGCCTCCCGTGGAGCCGCCCGCCGAGCCTCCCGCAGACGCGCCGCCCGCAGACCCTGCCGCCGGAACGCCGCGCTGACCGCTTCGTGACGCTGTGTTGCGGTGTCCGTTGCCAGCTCGACAACCCCCTGCCTAGAATCGCTGGCAGAGCGCTGGAAGGTCCACGCTCGTCGAGGATCACCCGGGAGATCACCTCATGAGCGACAACGCTGCAGACTGGAAGTTCGAAACCAAGCAGGTGCACTCCGGTGCCCAGCCCGACCCGACCACCAATGCCAGGGCCACCCCGATCTACCAGACCACGTCCTACGTGTTCGACAACGCCCAGCACGCGCAGAACCTGTTCGCATTGGCCGAATTCGGCAACATCTACACCCGGATCATGAACCCGACCCAGGCCGTCGTCGAAGAGCGCGTCGCCGCCCTCGAAGGGGGCACCGCAGCCCTGCTCCTGGCCTCGGGCCAGGCCGCCTCCACGTTCGCGGTGCTGAACATCGCCCAGGCCGGCGACCACATCGTCTCGTCGAGTTCGATCTACGGCGGAACTTACAACCTGTTCAAGTACACGCTGGCCAAGCTGGGCATCGAGACGACCTTCGTCGAGAACCAGGACGACCCCGAAGAGTGGCGCCGGGCGCTGCGCCCCAACACCAAGCTCTTCTTCGCCGAGACCATCGGCAACCCCAAGATCAATGTGCTCGACATCCGTCTCGTGGCCGATGTGGCGCACGCCGGCGGGGTGCCGCTCATCGTCGACAGCACCATCGCCACCCCCTACCTGATCCGCCCGTTCGAGCACGGCGCGGACATCGTCGTCCACTCGGCGACCAAGTTCCTCGGCGGCCACGGTGCCGTCATCGGCGGCGTCATCGTCGACGGCGGAACGTTCGCATGGTCCAAGAACGTGGAGAAGTTTCCCGGCCTCACCGAGCCGGACCCGTCCTACCACGGGGTCAGTTACACGGGCGCGGTCGGCGACGGCATCGCCTACATCATCAAGGCGCGCGTGCAGCTGCTGCGCGACCTCGGATCCGCGATCGCCCCGGCGAGCGCCTGGCAGCTCATCCAGGGCATCGAGACTCTCAGCCTGCGCATCGAACGCCACGTGCAGAACGCCCAGGACATCGCGGAGTGGCTCGAGAACCACCCCGACATCGCCTCGGTCAACTACGCCGGTCTGCCGTCGAGCCCCTGGTACGCCGCCGCGAGTACCTACGCGCCCCGCGGTGTCGGCGCCGTGCTGTCCTTCGAGTTGAAGGGCGGAGTGGATGCCGGCCGCGCTCTCGTCGACAACCTTTCCCTGTTCAGCCACCTGGCCAACATCGGCGACGTGCGGTCACTCGTCATCCACCCGGCCTCGACCACGCACGCGCAGCTCACCCCGGAGCAGCAGCTCACGGCCGGTGTGACGCCGGGCCTGGTGCGCCTCTCCGTGGGCATCGAGAACATCGCCGATCTGAAGGCCGACCTCGAGACCGGCCTGGCGGCCGCCCGCGCGGTTGTGCAGGCATCCCGCGCCAACGCCTGACACGTCCAGCCGCTGCCAGTCCGGATGGGTGACCACCCCGAGCGGGTGGGTAACCAATTCGACGGAGATTTTGCCTTCCACACCCGGTTTCGGCCCGTTTCAGGGCAGAATCGGCCAAATCTCCGTCGAATGCGTTCGGGTGGCGGGCTGATTCGGTTCCGCCGAGTGCGAACAGAGTGGACTCCGCGTCGACGGCCGGGCGTGCGGCGCGCTGACCAGGCGGTGCGGTGACAATGAGCCGGAAAGGCTGTTCACCCGGCAGAATAGGGAGCCTATGGACTGGCAATATTCGGCAGACACCGTCCCGTCGAGCTTTGTGACCGAAGCCCAGGCGCGGTCCCTGCTCGGCAAACCCCCGGCGACGGGTGCGTGGCGCGACGGCGACCCCGTGGGGAACCGTCGTTTCCTCGACGTCGGTGCGCTGCACTTTGAGGCGGGCAGCAGCCTCGGCGCCGTGCGGATCGCCTACGAGACGTGGGGCGAACTGTCCCCGAGCGGCGACAACGCCGTGCTCGTGCTGCACGCCCTCACCGGCGACAGCCACCTGATCGGCCCGGCCGGCCACGGCCACCCGACCGCGGGCTGGTGGAGCAAGGTCGTCGGCCCCGGCCTGGCCATCGACACCGACCGCTGGTTCGTGGTTGCCCCGAACATGATCGGTGGCTGCCAGGGCAGCACCGGTCCGGCCTCCCTCGCCCCGGACGGCTCCGAATGGGGCACCCGCTTTCCCTACCTCACCATTCGCGATCAGGTAGCAGCGCAGGTCGCCTTCTCCGACCGTCTCGGCATCGACCGTTGGGCCGCCGTCGTCGGCGGCTCGATGGGCGGGATGCACGCGCTCGAGTGGGCCATCGAGCATCCGTCCCGGGTCGCCCGCCTGGCAATCCTCGCGGCACCGCCGGTGACGACCGCCGACCAGATCGCGTTGAATTCGGTGCAGATCGAAGCCATCCGCAGCGACCCGCTCTTCCGCTCCGGCGACTACTACGACGCCGCGGATGGCGACGGCCCGACCCGCGGCCTCGCCCTGGCCCGGCGGATGGCGCTGCTGAACTACCGCAGCTCCGAGGAGCTCAACCTGCGCTTCGAGCGCGGCTGGCAAAGCGAGATCAGTCCGCTCGGCGCGGGCGGCCGGTTCGCCGTCGAGTCCTACCTCGATTTCCACGGCAACAAGTTCACCCGGCGGTTCGACGCGAACAGCTACATCGTGCTGGTCGAGGCCATGAACTCGCACGACATCGGCCGCGGCCGCGGCGGTGTCGCATCCGCCCTCTCCCGCATCGATGCGCTCAGCGTCGTCGTCGGCATCGACAGTGACCGCCTCTTCCCCCTCGAGGGCCAACAGGTCATCGCCGCCCACCTGCAGGGCAACATCGACGGCACGGATGCCGTCACGCTCCACTCCGGCTTCGGCCACGACGGTTTTTTGATCGAGAACGAGGCGATCGGCGCGCAACTTCTGCGCGTTCTGACCCGTCCCGCTTCCTCGCATCGTGCGTGACACGGTCCCGGATCAAGACGACGTCGACCGGAAGGCCACGGAACGCGACACCCCTCGTGAACCGAGTCGTGCCCGTGAATGCGACGTACCCTGAATCGAGACGTACCCGATGAGAGGACACGCGCCATGAAACCCGGTTCCGTTATCATGTTGATCTTTGGCGCGGTCCTCTCCCTGCTCGGCTTCTCACTGGCCCTGGCCGGGGCGACGACCGCCGTGGTCAGCGCGCAGGGCGAGGACGGCTACCTCACCAGCCCCGCCCGCTCGTTCTCGGTACAGTCGTTCGCGCTCACCTCCCCCCGGATCGGCTCGATCGAGCTCCAGGACGTCCCGGCGAACATCGGCAGTCTCCGGCTCCGCGCGGTCTCCACCTCCACAGCGGACGTCTTCATCGGCGTCGCGCCTCAGGCCGACGTCGACCGCTACCTGGTCGGGGTGAATGCCACAGAGCTGCGCGACCTGAACATCAATCCCTTCCAGGCGGTGTACCACGACACTCCGGGCAGCCGCGCTCCGGAGGCCCCCGGCGCCCAGGACTTCTGGGTGTCCTCCGCCGAGGGTCCCGGCACTCAGGAGATCGACTGGGACCTGACAAGCGGCAGCTGGGCGGTCGTCGTAATGAACGAGGATGCCAGTCCCGGCGTCTCGGTCGCCCTGCAAGCCGGCATTCGCCTCGGGTTCCTCGCCCCGCTGGCGGTGGGGCTGCTTCTGGTCGGCCTGCTCATCCTTCTCATCGGCCTGGTGCTGACCGTGTTCGGAGCAATCGGTCTGGGCCGTGGCACAACGCCCTCAACCGTGCCCGGCGCCACACCCGACACACCGCCCGGAGCAGCAACTTTCGTCGGAGCAGGCCCACCCGGGACCACCGCGGCCGCTGCCCATACCGGTGAGCGGGCGTTCCCCGCCCGGTTGACCGGAACCCTCGACGAGGGGCTGTCCCGCTGGTTGTGGTTGGTGAAGTGGATCCTGATCTTCCCGCACGTGGTGGTGCTGCTATTCCTCTGGTTCGGGTTCGTCGTCACCACCATCGTCTCCGGGTTCGCCATCCTCTTCACCGGTCGATACCCGACGGCCCTCTTCCAGTTCAACGTCGGGGTGCTGCGCTGGAGCTGGCGGGTGTCCTTCTACGCCTACTCGGCGCTCGGCACTGACCGGTACCCCCCGTTCAGCCTGGCGTCGTCGGCCGACTATCCCGCCGATCTGCAGGTCGATTATCCTAAGCGTCTCTCGCACGGGCTCGTCCTGGTCAAATGGTGGCTCTTGGCGATTCCGCACCTGCTGGTCGTGGCGGCCCTCACCGGAAGTGCGACGATCTGGCGCAACGACGAGGGCGACTCGGTCTCGAACGCGGTCCCGTCCCTGATCGGGGTGCTGGTGCTGATCGCCGCGGTCATTCTCCTCTTCACCGGTCGGTACCGGCGCAGCCTGTTCGATCTGATCCTCGGCATCGACCGCTGGATCTTCCGGGTGGCCGTCTACACCGCCCTGTTCCGCGACGAGTACCCACCGTTCCGCCTCGACCAGGGCGGCGCCGACACCCCGGAGACCGCGGTCGCACCAGCACCGATCGCACCCGCCGCCCCTGCCGGCGGAGCGGCGTCGAGCACGCCCTGAGTCGCCGGTCACTCCCGTCGGGAATGCCTTCGGCCGCGCGGACGGCGACGGATGCCACGGAGCGCGCGAGGGAACGGACACCAGGCCGGTAGGGTTCTGTATAGAGGGCAAATGGGGTGAGAGCGCCGCTATGCGACGAATCTACAAGGAACGTGACCGTCTGCTCCGCAGAGCGGCTCGCCTGTGCGGATTGGCCGGCTCGGCCGCCGCGCTTCTCGCGATGCTCGTCCCGGGCGGCTTGACCGTGAGTACCCTGGCCCGGAGCCTGCCACTGCTGCTGCTGCTGGTGGCCGGCCAGTACCTGCTCGGCCGGTCCGGCCGGATGCGCTGGGTCGCCTTGATCCTGGTCTCCGGCATCGCCGTGATCCTGCTCGTGGGCTGGTCGGGCCAGCGTGCCACCGGCCTGAACCTCGTCGAGCAGGCCATCATCGGCGGCATCGCCGCCGGAGCCCTGAGCTGCGTCGCCCTCGTGCTCGTGGTCAGCGCCGCCCGCCTGCTGGTGCTGTTCCTGGCATTCGGTGCGACCGTAGCCAGCGTGCTCGCCGCCACCCGCGCCTCGTCCGACGCCACCTTGCCCCTCCTGCTCACCCTCAGCGCCTGGCTTGCCATCGCCCTGGTGGCCTGGTGGCTGGCCCAGAGCGTGCCGCGCGTCATGGCGCGCATCGCCTTCATCGGCCGGGCCCACCTCGCCGAGCGCCATGCCAGCGAGCTCGAAGCCCAGCGCCGGCAGGATGCCCGGCTGTTGCACGACACCGTGCTGGCCACCCTCACCCTCCTCGCGCACTCCGGCGTCGGCGTCAGCCCGGCCGCACTGCGCCAGCAGGCCGGCGACGACGCCCGGCTGCTGCGGCAGCTGCGGCTCGGCGGCCTCCCCACCCCGCGCCGCTCCGGGGTGTACACGCTCGAGCCGGCCACCGAGTCAATGCTCGGAAGCACCCTCGAATCGGTCAAGCAGCGGTTCGGGCGGATGGGCCTCGATGTGGACTGGCACGGCAGCGGACAGGTTCTTCTGCCCAGCGACGTGCTCGACTCCTTCCTCCTCGCCCTCGGCGAGTGCCTCGAGAACGTGCGACGTCACGCCGGCGTCGCCCGCGCCGACGTGACGATCACTGATGACGACACAACCGTGCGCGCCATGGTCACCGACGCAGGGGTCGGCTTCGACCTCAGCGGCGTCAGCGCCGAACGCCTCGGTTTCGCCGAATCGGTCGTGGCACGCCTGCGCGACGTGGGCGGCAACGCCCGCCTCTTCTCCTCCCCCGGCTCCGGCACCACGGTCGTGCTCGAGGTGCCCAAGTGACCGTGCCCGGCATCGTCGGCGCCCGCCGCCGTGACGCGCGCCGCGCTGCGGCGGGCGGGTCCGCCCAGCCGAGCACCCAGGACCGCCAGGAGCGCCGGGCACACCGGCGCAGTTTCCGGCGCCCCGAACGCACCGAGCAGACCACGCGCGCCAACCAGAGCGGCCTGGGTGGCCGTCACCTCGGCATCGGCCTGACGTTCAGTGGCGGCTTCATCACCCTGTTCCTGTTCGGGCAGTTCGTCGTTCAGTGGTCCGAATATCCCGACCCGACGCCCAGCCTCATCGCGTGGGGTCTCCTGATGGCGACCACGGTCCTGGCACTGATCACGGTGCAGCGCCTTTCGGCTCGGATGCCGGACTGGTTGTTCGCCACGGCCATCGCCGCCGGCGCCGCCGTGGTGGTGCTCGACCTAATCGGGTCGTGGGGCGAAACCGACTCCGGCGTCTACCCGACCGCCGCCGCCGCCGTCGGCACCCTGCTCATCTCCCTGGCCACCGTGCGCCGCGGGCGCGACCTCGTCTCGGCCGCGACGGCGCTCGGCCTGCTGCTCTTCCTCGGGGCGCTCACCGAGGAGCGCGCCGACGCGCTCACCTTCGCCTCCGACCTCCTTGCGATCAGCCTCGCCATCCTGCCTCCGCTGCTCGGCGTCGCCACGGTTCGGGGTTTCCGCCGGATGGCCCAGCGCGAACTCGACCTGGTGCTGGTGCAGAGCACCATCTCCCAGCCGCAGTTCGCGGTGGGGATGTTCGCCTCCGAGGAACTCGCCCGCATCGACCTCGACGCGGAGACTCTGCTCGACGACGTCGCGAAGGGTCGCACGGCGCTGCCGCTGAGTTCCGAGAAGTCGACGACGGCGGCAGACCTCGCCACGCAACTGCGGCTGCACCTGATCCGGGGCCGCCGGGAGACCTGGCTGCACCACGCGATCACCGAGTCCGAGTTCCTGGGACCGTCCGTCGGCCTGCACGACCCGGCGGGGTTGGCCGGCCTGCTCGACCCCGACCAGCGCGATGCCCTTCTGCGCACGATCTGGCTGCTGATCAGCGACACAACCCGCGACGAGGCATCCGTTTCGCTCTCTCTCGGCCCGATTCGACCCACGCACGGCGTCTCCGCTCGTCAGAAGTTACGATTTCCGATCGAATTGACCACGACGGGTGTGCCACGGCGTCGAGTGGACCCCGAGACGTGGCAAGCTATCCGAATAGTCGGCCCTCACGTCGATTCCAGCCGGGACGGAAGTCTGCATCTGGAAATCGAATGCAGTATCGACAATCCCGCGGATGCTTAGGGTCCGTGGAACTACGCTGTTGAGCTTCTCATTCGGGGCCAGAAGCACAAGGAGACAGAAGTGACGAACATAACCACGTTGAGCACTGAGGCGCCGAACAAGGACAACCCCATCCGGTTGGCCCTCGTCGACGACCACCGCATGCTGTTGGGAGCCCTCACCGAGTGGATCCGGGGGGCCGCAGACGACATCAACATGGTCGCCGCCGTCACCACCTGGCCCGAGCTGCTCACCCACCCCGAATTTCCCGTCGACGTCGTGCTCCTCGACCTCGACCTCAAGGACAACATCCCGGTTTCACTGAAGATCTCGACGCTCAAGACGGCCGGCGTGAAGACGGTGTTGATGAGCACCTACTCCGAGGCCGGGCTCGTGCGCGAGGCGCTGGCTGCCGGTGCGCTCGGCTACCTGGTGAAGAGCGAAGAGGCGACGATGATCGTCGAGGCGATCCGCTCAGCCTATGACGGCGACTCTTTCATCTCGGCCGAACTGGACGAGGCCCTCAACAACGGCGCGAACGGCGGTTCTCCCCGCCTCAGCGCGCAGGAGCGCCGGGTGATGGCACTCTACGGCGCGGGCGAGCCGGTCAAGGCCGTCGCGCACCAGCTCGGCATCTCCGAGGAGACCGCCAAGAGCTACCTCAAGCGCATCCGGGAGAAGTACCGCCTCGCGGGCTTCGACGTGGGAACCAAGGTCGCCCTGCGCAAGCGCGCCATCCACGACGGCATCCTGCTCCAGGGCGACTGACTTCGGCGCTGCCGAAGGGCCCGGCTGCCGAAGGGCCCGGCTGCCTCGCGCCGACCACGCGGATCGCCTAGGTGCCTCCGCGAGCACCACGCCTTTCCAGACCGGGGCGACGTAGCCGAGGTCACCCGCGATGGCGAGGCCCTACCGGCAACACCGCGCCGAGGCCGGCGGCCCGAACAAAGTCGACGAAGATATCGCTCTCAACAGCGCGTTCAAGCGAAAAAACACGGGTTTGACCCAGAATCTCCGTCGCATTGGTTAGACGCCCGGCACGGCGTTCCGCCGGGGTCGAACGGCGCCCCGCGGTATGGTCGGCTCTGACTCCCGGAGCGCGCTGCATCCAGAGGGGATTCTCCTGGCTACGCGGCCGGTGTGGAGGCCGCCGCTGCTGCGGTCTCGGCCAGCGCCACCTCGAGGCGCTCGACCTTCCCGGTCAGCTCCCCGGTGCGGCGGCCCCGGATGTCGGCCTTGAGCACCAGGGACACCCGCGGCCCCCAGGCGCCGACGGCTTCAGTGGCGGCCTTGACCACCGCGAAGACCTCGTCCCAGTCGCCCTCAATGGTGGTGAACATCGAATCGGTGTGGTTGGGCAGCCCCGACGCGCGCACGATGCGCACGGCCGCGGCGACCGCGTCGTGCACCGACCCTTCGTCATCGTGGGAGCCGGACGGGGCGACGGAGAATGCAACCAGCATGGGGTTACTCCTTCTGATCGGGGGTGGGTGGGAACAGGATCTGCCACACGGCCCAGCCGAGCAGCACAACCTCCAGCGCGTTGCGCACGGTCAGCACCAGCACCAGGGTCGAGTCTGCCACGAGCAGGAGGTCGTAGAAGTGTGGGTAGACGAGTTGGGTCAGGGCCGCGATGACAAGCCCGAGCACGGCCGGGAGCCACCAGGCACGCCCCCGCACCAGCAGCCCGAGGATGATGGGCGCGGCCAGCCAGGTCGTGAACTGCGGCGAGCCGACCTTGTTGACGACGATCAGGGTCAGCACCAGGGCCAGCACCAGCGGCGGGAACAGGCCGGCCGGTTCGGCGCCTGCACGCATCCGCTGGCAGGCCAGGAGCACCACGGCCAGCCCGCAGAGGGCGAGCAGGGGGGTAATCGCCACGATGGCGACGTTCGTGCCGGTGCCGATGATCTGGAAGGTGAGGATCTGCCGGTCGTAGTAGAGGTAACTGCCCGGCAGGCCCAGCGCGGCCGGCCACATCCAGAGGCCGGCGACCGGGGACTCGATCTGGATGCCGCGGTTCGTCTGCTCGCCGACGAAGCTGAGCACGTTCGCCCCGCTGCCGAGCCCGAGCGCCACCAGCACGATGCCCAGGCTCGTCCCGGCCGCGGCGACGAGCACCCGCCAGCGGTCCTTCGAGACGACGAATAGCGCGATCACCAGGGCCACCGGCCAGATCTTCACCCAGGTGACCAGAGTCAGCAGCACTGTGCCCCAGACCGGCCGGGCGCCGACGAACAGCAGTGCGGCGATCGCCAGCGGCACGGTGACCGCATCGATCCGGGCGAGGGCGACGGGCCCGAGCAGCAGCAGGAAACCCAGCCACCAGGCCGCCGCCGCCAGGGCACGCCGGTTGCGGCCCCGCCCGAGCAGCAGCGCGAAGGCCCCCGCGTTCAGCAGGGTCACCAGCCCGAGCCAGCCGGTGGCGTAGAGGTCGGGTCCGAACGCGAGCGGCGCCAGGATGGGCAGGAGGGCCAGCAGCGGGTAGACGAAGCCGGTGGTGATGCCCACGATGTCGGCACCGGATGCCGCGTCGGTCGCCCAGCCGAGGTAGACGACCTCCACATCGCCCAGTGGCCAGCCCGGGGACGCGAAACAGAGCCACCAGAGCACGCCGTGCACCAGTGCGAAGCCGGCCCAGAGCAGCGTTCGCGATGTCGGCACGCCGGCTCCGGCGGCCCGGTGTTCTGCGACGGATTGGGGCACGCTCCACCTTCGCACGCCCACGGCTCCGCCGCCGCACCGGGACAGTCAGCGCGAGGGTCAGCGCGAGCCGAGCAGATCCGCGATCGTGGCCGGCACCGCGCCGGCGATGTCGAGCGCGGTGATCGGCCCTCCGTTGGACGCCCGGGCCGCTGCCCGGGCGTGCACCAGGGCGGCCGTCGCCGCGAGATGGGCCGGCGCGGCGACATCCGTCTGGATCGCCCGTGAATGCGTGGCCAGGAGGGCGCCAAGGATGCCGCCGAGCACGTCCCCGGATCCGGCCGTCGCCAGCCAGGAGGGCGCCTTCGACACCGTCAGCCGGGCGCCGTCGGGCGCCGCGATCCAGGTGACGCTCCCCTTGAGCAGCACCGTGACGCCGAGGCCGGACGCGGCGCGCGCGGCCCACTCCCCCGGCGCAGCCGCCACCTCGGAACCGGCCACCGACTCGCCCTGGGGGGAGAGCAGTCGGGTCAGCAGCCGGGCGAGTTCGCGGTAGTGCGGGGTGATCACGACGGGCCCGGTCGCCCGGCCGACCAGGTCGAGGGCCCCGGCGTCGCACACCGCGGGCAGCCCCTCGGCCAGGGCGCCGAGCAGCGCGGCCTCGGTGACCCGGTCGCGCGCGGCGGCGTCCTGACCCGAGCCGAGCAGCCAGGCCTGCACCTGCCCGGGGGCGGTGACGGCCTCGGGGCGGCGCTGCAGCACCAGGTCGGACGCCCGTCTCGGGCCGAGGTAGCGCACCATCCCGACCCCGGTGCGGAGGGCCGCCTCGACTCCGAGCACCGCGGCCCCGGGGTACTCGTCGGAGCCCGTGCGCACGCCCAGCACGCCGCGGCGGTACTTGTCGTCGTCCGCCCGGGGAACCGCGATCCGCTCGCGCGCCCGTGCGCCGTCCCATTCCAGCCATCCCCGTAGTTCGCTCATGCACTCACGATAGGTTGTTTTGAGAGCGTCGGGCCGGCCCCTCCGCCCGCCCACTCGACCCTTGGGGGAAATCCGTGGCTGTTGCCGCCCTGTTCGAACCGTTCACCGTACGCGGCCTCACCCTGCGCAACCGCCTCTGGGCGGCGCCGATGTGCCAGTACGCGGTGCGGGAGAAAGACGGCGTCCCTCGGGACTGGCACCTCGTTCACCTGGGCGCGCTGGCCGCGGGCGGCGCCGGGCTGGTCCTGGCCGAGGCAACCGCGATCAGCCCGGAGGGCCGCATCTCCGACGCCGACACCGGCCTCTGGAACGCGCAACAGACCGCCGCCTGGGCACCGATCGTGGCCTTCCTTCATGCGCAGGGCGCGAAGGCCGGCATCCAGCTTTCCCACGCGGGGCGTAAGGCTTCCGTCTGGCCGGCCTGGGGCGAAGACCGGCACGGCACCATGGCGACGGATGACGGCGGCTGGCCGACCGTGTCGGCCTCGGCCGTGCCGTTCCCCGGCTACGCACCGCCCGTGGCCCTGGATGCCGCGGGCATCCAGGGAATCGTTGACGGGTTCGCGTCCGCCGCGCTCCGCGCGGTGGAGGCCGGATTCGACGTCGTGGAGCTGCACGCGGCGCACGGCTACCTGCTGCACCAGTTCCTGTCCCCGCTGAGCAACCGGCGCTCCGACGGTTTCGGCGGCGGGCTGCCGAACCGGGCCCGCCTGCTGCTTCAGGTCGTGGCCGCCGTGCGCGCGGTCATCGGCGAGGAGCGCGCCCTGTTCGTGCGGTTCTCCGCCACCGATTACACCCCGGGCGGCTGGACCGAAGACGAGACGGCCGAGGTCGCCGGCTGGGCCGCGGCCGCCGGCGCCGACTTCTTCGACATCTCCTCCGGCGGCAACGTGACCGGGGTGCGCATCCCGCTGGGTCCCGGTTACCAGGTGCCGCTCGCCGAGCACGTGAAAACGGCGGCGGATGTGCGGGTCAGTGCCGTCGGGCTGATCACCACCGCGCACCAGGCCGAGCAGATCGTGGCATCCGGCCGGGCCGACGCGGTCCTGCTGGGCCGCGAACTCCTGCGCGACCCGCACTTCCCGCTGCGGGCCGCCCACGAGCTCGGCGCCGACGTGGACTACTGGCCGCCGCAGTACCTGCGCGCCCGGTGGCCGGCCTCCTGAGAACGGCTACACCTGAGAGCGGCTACAGGCGGCGGGTCGCGTCCTGCACTTCGCCGACCAGCTCTTCGATGATGTCCTCCAGGAACAGCACCCCCACGGTCTCACCGGTCGCGGTGAACGAGCGCGCCAGGTGCGCGCCGGAACGCCGCATGGTGGCCAGGGCATCTTCGAGGTCGGTGTCCTCGAAGATCGACGCCAGCAAACGGATGCGCTTGCCCGGGATCGGCTCCGCGTAGCTGCCCTGCCCGACCGAGGTGGCCGTGTCGCCGTCGAGGTCGATGACGTCCTTCAGGTGAACGTACCCGGTCGGTTCACCGGACTCGTTCACCAGCACATAGCGCGAGAAACCGTGTCTGGTGACGGCCTTCTCCACGTCTGCGGGGGTGGCCGCCTCGGGCAGGCTGATCAGGCCGTCGAGGTTCACCGCGACGTCCCGCACCTTGCGGGTGGTGAACTCGAACGTGGCGCTGAGTGCCCCGGTGCCGTCCCGCAGCACGCCCTCCCGGGTCGACTGGGAGACGATGGTCGCCACCTCGTCCAACGTGTAAGTGCTGGTGGCCTCCTCCTTGGGCTGGACCCCGAACATCCGCACCACCAGGTTGGCGGTGGCGTTGAGCGTCACGATCACGGGCTTGACCAGGCGGCCGAAGAAGACGAGCGGCGGGGCGAGCACGAGCACGGCCCGGTCGGGGATGGAGAACGACAGGTTCTTCGGCACCATCTCACCGAACACGACGTGCAGGTAGGAGACCAGCAGCAGCGTGATCACGAAGGCGATCACTCCGATGGCCTCCACCGGTAGCGGGGTCAGGCCCAGCGGGATCTCGAGCAGGTGGTGGATCGCCGGCTCCGAGACGTTCAGGATGAGCAGCGAGCAGACCGTGATGCCCAGCTGGGTGGTCGCCAACATGAGGGTGGCGTGTTCCATCGCCCACAGCGCTGTGATTGCGCGCTTCTTGCCTGCCTCGGCGAGAGGTTCGATCTGGGACCGGCGCGCGGAGATAACCGCGAATTCCGCGGCAACGAAGAAGGCGTTGGCCGCGAGCAGCACGACCAGCCAGACCAGCCCTGCCCAGTCACTCATGGTCACTCACCCTGCGCTCCGTGCCGTTCTTCTTACGGTCACCCTTTTTGTCCGATTTTTTTTCGGATTTCGTGTCGGTCCTGGTACCGCGGTCGCCCCGGGCAGGCTTGCCGCCCTCCTCGGGCTCGACGGGCTCGCCGCCCTCCTCGGGCTCGACGGGCTCGACGAAGGGTGTGAAGCGCAGCCGGTCAATCCGGCGACCGTCGAGGCGTTCCACCGACAGCACGCCGCCGGCCAGCTGCACGACGTCGCCGACGACGGGCAGGCGACCCAATTCGCTCATCACGAACCCGCCCACGGTTTCGTAGGGGCCGTCCTCCGAGATCACGATGCCGGTTCGGTCGAGCAGCTCGTCCGGACGGAGCATGCCGGGGAATGTCAGAGAGTCGGTAGACAACACCACGCCGGCGCGGGTGCGGTCGTGCTCGTCGGCAACCTCTCCGACGAGTTCCTCGACCAGGTCCTCGAGCGTGGCCACTCCGGCCGTGCCGCCGTATTCGTCGACGACGATGGCCATCTGGTAACCGCGGCCGCGCAGCTCGACCAGCAGTCCGTCGAGTTTCATGGTCTCGGGCACCCGGATGGCCTCGGACTGCAGGGCCGACACCGGGACATCCGCCCGGCGGCGTCGGGGAACGGCCACGGCCTGCTTCACGTGCACGATCCCGACGATGTCGTCGACGCCCTCGTCGACGACGGGAAAGCGGGAATACCCGGTTTGGCGGGTGAGCTCGATGACGGCCTGGGCGGAGGCGGTGCGCTCGATGCTGGCCACCCGCGGGCGGGGCGTCATCACGTCCGAGGCGGTATGCCCGGAGAAGAGCAGCGTACGGTGCAGGAGCGTGGCGGTGTCTTTCTCCAGCAGCCCGGCACTGGCCGAGCGCCGCACGAGGGAGGACAGCTCCTCCGCGGTGCGCGCCCCGGACAGCTCTTCCTTCGGCTCGATCCCGATCGACCGCAGCACACCGTTGGCGCTGCCGTTGAGCACGACGACGGCTGGTTTGAACACCGTCGTGAACAGTGTCTGGAACGGGATGACCAGCTTCGCGGTCTGCACGGGCAGGGCGAGGGCGAAATTCTTCGGCACCAGCTCGCCGATGATCATCGAGGCGAGTGTGGCGACGATGACCGCGGTCGTGACCGCGACGACCGGCACCACCGCCGGGGACAGCCCCAGGCCGATCAGCGACGGCGACAGCAGCATGGTCAGAGCCGGCTCCATGGTGTAACCGGTGAGCAGGGTGGTGAGGGTGATGCCCAGTTGGGCGCTGGAGAGGTGCGTCGAGGTGATCCTGAGTGCGGCGATGGTCAGGCCGAGTCGGGTCTCTCCTCGATCGCGGCGGGCCTCGAGCTCCGACCGGTCCAGATTGACCAGGGCGAACTCGCTGGCGACGAACAGGCCGGTTCCGACGGTGAGGAAAAGGCCCGCGGCGAGCATGATCCACTCATACATGGCGGACCTCGACAACGGCGGCACCGAAGATCATGACCGAGACGCCGTTCGGGTGACGGGAAGAATTTCCGGGCGAGAAACCGGGTGCATGCGCAGGAGGGGGGTCGTCCATTATTCCGCCCAGTCTACCGCCCGGCACCGAGGCCACGAGTCGGTCCCGGGTGTCGGGCCCCCACCTCTACCAGGAGACGGGCAGGGCCTTGCCCTCCTCGTAGCCGGCCGCCGACTGGATCCCGACCAGCGAACGGGTGTGGAACTCCGCGACCGAGGTCGCGCCCGCATAGGTGAACGAGCTACGCACGCCGGAGGTGATCATGTCCAGCAGGTCCTCGACGGACGGTCGCAGCGGGTCCAGGTAGATCTTCGAGCTGGAGATCCCCTCGGCAAAAAGAGTCTTGCGGGCCAGCTCGTAGGCGTCGAGGCGGTCGAACCGCTGTCGCACAGCCCTGGTGGAGGCCATCCCCCAGCTCTCCTTGTAAATACCGCCGGCGGCGTCCCGGTCGAGCAGGCCGGGTGCCTCGATCGTGCCGGCGAACCAGGATCCGATCATGACGGATGCCGCGCCGGCGGCGAGCGCGAGCGCCACGTCGCGCGGGTAGCGCACCCCGCCGTCGGCCCAGACGTGCGCTCCGAGTTCCCGGGCGGCGGCCGCGGTCTCGAGCACGGCCGAGAACTGGGGGCGGCCGACCGCCGTCATCATGCGCGTGGTGCACATGGCGCCGGGGCCGACGCCGACCTTCACGATGGTGGCGCCGGCGCCGACGAGGTCACCCACGGCATCCGCGGTCACGACGTTGCCGGCCACGATGGGGATGCCGAGGCCCAGGTCGGCGACGATCCTGATCGCCCGCGTCATGCCGCCCTGGTGCCCGTGCGCGGTGTCGATCACGAGGACGTCCACCCCCGCGGCGACGAGCGCCCGGGCCTTGGCCGCGATGTCGCCGTTGATGCCGACCGCCGCGGCCACGCGCAGTCGGCCCTGCGCGTCCAGCGCGGGCTGATACAGGGTGGAGCGAAGCGCGCTCTTGCGGCTGAGGGTGCCGATCACCCGACCGTGGTGCTGCACGGTGGCGAAGTCGAGCTCGGCCGCGGTCATCACGTCGAACGCGCGGCGCGGGCCTTCGATATCGTCGGCGTCGAGGGAGGTCATCGTGCCGTGCAGGAGATCTCCGAGGAGCGCGTCAGGCAGCGCCGTCGCCAGCCGGGACGCGTCGATGGCACCCAGGTACTCGCCGTTGTGGTCGTTGATGACCAATCCCTGGCCGGCCACAGCCGGCACCTGCCGCAGGGCGAGCGCCACGGTGTCCGCCGGGGCGAAGTTGAAGGGGGTGTCGAAGCGGGTGGATTGGGCCTTGACCCAGCGGATCGCGGCGTCGAGATCCTGCAGGTGCATGTCCTGCGGCAGCACGCCGAGCGCGCCGCGGCGAGCGAGCGCGGCCGCCAGGCGCGGCCCGGTGACCGAGTTCATGTTCGCCGAGACGATGGGGATGGTGGCGCCGCTGCCGTCGCCCGGGGCGAGGGAGACATCGAGGCGGCTGCTCACATCCGATTGGCTCGGCACAAGGAAGACGTCGGAATACGTGAGGTCGTGGCTGGGTACCGCTCCATAGAACTGCATGGAAATAACGCTAGCGCTCCGCGCGGATGCCCGCAGCCAGGCCCGAGGGGATTAGGCTGGACGGGCAGACCGCGCCGGGCGTGCACGACCGCTCGGGACATTCAAAATCAACGTAGAGAGTGGGAACCGGCTGTGTCAAGCCAGTTGACCGGTAGTGGATCCGACGAGACGACGTCGGGTGAATTCGGAGCGAACGAGTGGCTCGTCGACGAACTATACGAACGGTACCTCGTCGACAAGAAGCTGGTGGACGAGTCCTGGTGGCCCGTCCTGGAGAGCTACCACCAGACCGCGAACGGCCGCAGCGACGGTTCAGAGGCTCCCGCGAGCAACGCACCCGCAGGCGACGCGCCCGCCGTGATCGCTCCCGACGTGACCACACCCGCGGCAAGCGCTCCCGCAACCCCGGCCGCCTCAGCGGCGGAGCCGGCCCCGATCACGGCGCCCATCCCCGTCGCCGGCGGGCAGCGCACCGCGCGCACGACGTCCAGCGCGCCCAAGCGGGTTCCCGTTCCGGCCGACATCCCGATCACGAACTCGCAGCCGACCGCCACCGAGGCCACCGAGGTCGACGTCGTCACCCCGCTCCGCGGCATGTCCAAGAGCCTCGCGGCGAACATGGCGGCCAGCCTGACCGTGCCCACCGCCACCAGCGTGCGCACCATCCCGGCGAAGCTTCTCATCGACAACCGCATCGTGATGAACAACCACATGAAGCGCTCGCGCGGTGGCAAGGTGTCGTTCACGCACCTGATCGGTTGGGCGCTGATCCAGGCGCTGAAGATGTTCCCCAGCCAGAACGTCTACTACAACGAGATCGACGGCAAGCCCTCGGTCATCGCCCCCGCGCACGTCGGCCTCGGCATCGCGATCGACCTGCCCAAGCCCGACGGCACCCGCTCCCTGATGGTCCCGGCCATCAAGCGCGCGGACACCATGACCTTCGGCGAGTACCTCTCCTCGTACGAAGACCTCGTCACCCGGGCCCGCAAGGGCAAACTGGCGGCGGATGACTTCTCCGGCGCCACGGTCTCCCTCACCAACCCCGGCGGCATCGGCACTGTGCACTCCGTACCGCGCCTGATGAAGGGCCAGGGTTGCATCATCGGCGCCGGCGCACTCGACTACCCGGCCGAGTTCCAGGGTTCCAGCGTCAAGACCCTGACCGGCCTCGCCATCTCCAAGACCATCACGCTGACCAGCACCTACGACCACCGGGTCATCCAGGGTGCCGGCTCGGGCGAGTTCCTCAAGATCGTGCACGAGCTCCTGATCGGGCAGCACAACTTCTACGAGGACATCTTCTCGGCCCTGCGCATCCCGTACGACCCGATCCACTGGGCCCCCGACATCAGCGTCGACCTGGCCAGCGCCGTCGACAAGACCGCCCGCGTGCAGGAGCTCATCAACGCGTTCCGCGTTCGCGGCCACCTGATGGCCGACATCGACCCGCTCGAGTACACGCAGCGCTCGCATCCCGACCTGGACATCTCGAACCACGGGCTGACCTTCTGGGATCTGGACCGTGAGTTCGTCACCGGCGGCTTCGGCAGCAAACGCCTGATGCTTCTGCGCGACATCCTCGGCGTACTCCGCGACTCCTACTGCCGCACGACCGGCATCGAGTACATGCACATCCAGGACCCTGCCCAGCGCAAGTGGATGCAGGAAAAGATGGAGAAGAGCTACGTCAAGCCCACGCATGACGAGCAGATGCGCATCCTCGGCAAGCTCAACGAGGCCGAGGCCTTCGAGACCTTCCTGCAGACCAAGTACGTCGGCCAGAAGCGGTTCAGCCTCGAGGGCGGCGAATCCACCATCGCCCTGCTCGATTCGATCCTGCAGGGTGCCGCGGATGCCGGCCTCGACGAGGTCTGCATCGGGATGGCCCACCGCGGACGCCTGAACGTGCTGACCAACATTGCGGGCAAGACCTACGGCCAGATCTTCCGCGAGTTCGAGGGCACGCAGGATCCCCGCACCGTGCAGGGTTCCGGCGACGTCAAGTACCACCTGGGCACCGAGGGCACCTTCCGCGCCACCAACGGCACGGAGATGCCGGTCTACCTGGCCGCGAACCCGTCCCACCTCGAGGCCGTCGACGGCGTCCTCGAAGGCATCGTGCGCGCCAAGCAGGACCGCAAGCCGATCGGCACCTTTTCCACCCTGCCGGTCCTCGTGCACGGCGACGCCGCCATGGCCGGCCAGGGCATCGTCCTGGAGACGCTCCAGATGTCCCAACTACGCGGCTTCCGCACCGGGGGAACCATCCATCTGGTCGTCAACAACCAGGTCGGCTTCACCACGCTACCTGGCGACGGGCGCACGTCGGTGTACTCGACGGATGTCGCCAAGACCATCCAGGCGCCCATCTTCCACGTCAACGGGGACGACCCCGAGGCCGTGGTGCGGGTCGCGGAGCTCGCCTTCGCCTACCGCCAGGAATTCAAGCGGGACGTCGTCATCGACCTCGTCTGCTACCGCCGCCGCGGCCATAACGAGGGCGACGACCCCTCGATGACCCAGCCGCTGATGTACAACCTGATCGAGGCCAAGCGCTCCGTTCGGAAGCTTTACACCGAGGCTCTCGTCGGTCGCGGGGACATCACGGAGGAGGAATACGAGGCCTCCCACGCCGACTTCCAGGACCGCCTTGAGCGCGCGTTCATGGAGACGCACGCGGCGCAGTCCTCGTCGATCCCGGTCGTCAGCGCGGCCGGTGCCGCGCCGCAGGGCATCGGTGCCGAGAAGCACGGTACCGACAAGCACGACGACGGGATCGGGGAACCGGCCACCACCGGGGTGCCCGAGGCGGTCGTGCACCTGATCGGCGACGCCTTCCTGAACAAGCCCACCGGCTTCACCGTGCACAATAAGCTGCAGCAGCTGATGCAGAAGCGCAACGACATGAGTCGCAACGGCAAAATCGACTGGAGCTTCGGCGAACTCCTCGCCCTCGGCTCCCTACTGCTCGAGCGCACCCCGGTGCGCTTCGCCGGCCAGGATGCCCGCCGCGGCACGTTCGTGCAGCGTCACGCGGTGCTGCACGACCGCATCAACGGCCAGGAATGGCTGCCCTTGGCGAACCTCAGCGAAGACCAGGCCCGGTTCTGGATCTATGACTCGCTGCTCAGCGAATACGCGGCCATGGGCTTCGAGTACGGCTACTCGGTGGAACGCGCCGACGCCCTGGTGCTCTGGGAGGCGCAGTTCGGCGACTTCGCGAACGGCGCCCAGACGGTCATCGACGAGTTCGTCTCCTCCGCCGAGCAGAAGTGGGGCCAGCGGTCATCCGTTGTGCTGCTGCTACCGCACGGCTACGAGGGCCAGGGGCCGGACCACTCGTCCGCCCGGATCGAGCGCTACCTGCAGCTGTGCGCGGAAGACAACATGACCGTCGCTCGCCCGTCGACGCCCGCGTCGTACTTCCACCTGCTGCGCCGTCAGGCCTACATGCGCCCGCGGCGCCCGCTGATCGTCTTCACTCCGAAGTCGATGCTGCGCCTGCGCGGCGCGACCAGCGAGGTGGCCGACTTCACCACCGGCCGGTTCGAACCGGTCATCGACGACGCCCGGATCACCGACAAGTCGCGGGTCAAGCGGGTGCTGTTCCTGGCCGGCAAGCTCTACTACGACCTGCTCGCCGAACTCGACAAGAACCCGAACCCGGAGATCGCGCTGGTTCGCATGGAGCAGTTCTACCCGCTGCCCGCCGTCGAACTCAAGCAGGTCGCCGACCAGTACCCCGACGCCGAACTCGCCTGGGTGCAGGATGAGCCGGAGAACCAGGGTGCGTGGCCGTTCTTCTACCTCGAGACGAACAAGCTGGGCCCGCGCGCGGTGACCCTGTTCTCCCGGGCGGCGTCGGCGTCGCCGGCGGCGGGCTCGGCGAAGCGTCACGCGGTCGAGCAGGCCGAACTGCTCCGCCAGGCGCTCACCCTGTAACCTGCGCCGACCAGCAGAACCGTCGAATGAGTTCGAGACAGCGCTACTGCACGGCTTCGGACTCGAGAGACACGGCGGTCCACACTTCATCCAGCGTCACGGTCCCCTGATCGCCCGGCGTCGGCATCGGCATCGGGCACAACCGTCTCGGAACCGCGAACCACTATCACCCCTCGGCTATCAGGACTCACTCATCTAGGCTGGCCGCACCGCCCGCCGACGCATCGGCCACCGACAAGGAGATCCGCCATGCCCGCACCGCACGCGAACCGAACCGGCCAGCCCTGCTGGGCCGACCTGATGACCTCCGACCTGCCGCGCGCCCGGGAGTTCTACACCCGGCTGTTCGGCTGGACGGCCAGCGATTCCGGTTCGGAGGACGGCAACTACGTCACCTTCCGTAAGGGCGACGCGGACGTCGCCGGCATGGGCTCACAGGAGCCGGGTTCCCAACTGCCCGACACGTGGACCACCTACCTGTCGGTGACGGATGCCGACGCCGCCGTCGCCGCCGCCCGCGCGGCCGGCGCAGACGTGTTGGCCGAGCCGATCACGGTGGGAACGATGGGCCGCATGGCCATCCTGATGGACCCGACGGGTGCGCCCTTCGGGGTGTGGCAGGCCGACGAGTTCACCGGCTTCGACGTCTTCGGCGAGGCGGGCTCACCGGTCTGGCACGAGCTGAACACCCGCTCCTATTCCGCCGCCCTCGATTTCTACACCGAGGTGTTCGGCTGGAAACCGGTCGTCCTGAGCGACACGGAGGACTTCCGCTACAGCACGATCGGGGCGGAGGGCGAGATGGTGACGGGCGTCTTCGACGCCGCGGACCACCTGCCCGACAGCGTTCCCTCGCACTGGCAGCTCTATCTCGGGGTGCCTGACGTGCACGCGGCCGCGGCGACCGTGACAGAGCTCGGCGGCACGGTCGTCCGTGAGCCGTGGACGGCGGAGTTCGGCACCTTCGCGCTGGTCACCGACCCGACCGGCGCCCTGTTCGTGCTCGGCTCGGTCGACGAGCCGCTCGCCGAGGAGAAGAACGTCGACGACGCCGGTGAGGAGGACGCCGACCTACCGATCGGCTAGTGGGCGGACTGGATGGTGCGCAGCTTCAGCAACACCTGGTCGCGCAGGTCTTCGGGGGCCATTTCACGGCAAGCGCGCTGCACGGCCTCGGTCAGGGTGCGCCCGACCAGGTGCTCGTCGCTGCAGTCGATGCAGTGGGCGAGGTGCTCTTGAATGTCAGACGCATCTTCGCCGCACAGTTCGTTGTGCAGGTATTCCTCGAGTTCGGCCTTGGCCTTCTCGCAGCCACAATCGGTCATGCTGGTGTGCTCCCGGTTCGAGTCTGGCCCGCCGCTGTTCCCAGGCCGCGCTCAATGGCGTAACCGGCCAACAGGTCGCGCAGGAGGCGCCGGCCACGATGCAGGCGACTCATCACGGTGCCAATGGGTGTTTTCATGATTTCGGCGATCTCCTGGTAGGAGAACCCCTCCACGTCGGCGAAGTAGACAGCCAGCCGGAAGTCCTCCGGGATGGACTGCAACGCGTCCTTGACGGCGCTGTCCGGCAGGTGGTCGATGGCCTCGGCCTCCGCCGAACGATTCGTCGTCGCCGTGCGGGACTCCGCGCCGCCGAGCTGCCAGTCCTCGAGATCGTCGATGGTGCCCTGGAACGGCTCACGCTGCTTCTTGCGGTACGTGTTGATGAAGGTGTTGGTCAGGATGCGGTACAGCCAGGCCTTGAGATTGGTGCCCTGCTCGAACTGTTTGAACGCAGCGAACGCTTTCACGAACGTTTCCTGAACCAGATCCTGGGCGTCGGAGGGGTTGCGCGTCATGCGCATGGCCGCGGCGTACAGCTGGTCGATAAAGGGCAGTGCCTGCTCTTCGAACAGGTCTCGCATTTCGATCGCATCGGTTGTCATCACGGACAATCCTAAGCCGTCGCGTGAAACGACCGCAGGTCGCTCCAGCACCATGGACAGCGTCACCCGGGCCTCCCTCTCTCTTTCATCACCGACTATTCTGATAACCGATGTTGATCTCGAGATATTCCAAGCCTGAGTTCGATCCCTACGGCGACACGTCGCCCGAGGTGACGGATGCCCGCTGGCCCGCTCCGACGGCCGCCGGCCCGCTCTGCGCGTCCGTGTCCCTGCCGGGGTCGAAGTCGCTGACCAACCGGGAGCTGGTTCTCAGCGCCCTCGCCGCGCATCCGTCGCTGTTGCGTGCCCCGCTGCACTCGCGGGACAGCGACTTGATGGTCGCGGCGCTGCGTCAACTGGGCACCGTCATCGAGGAGGTCCCCGGAGCCGGGGAGTTCGGCGCCGACCTGAGGATCACCCCCGGGGAGCTACTCGGGTCGACGACCGTCGACTGCGGTCTTGCCGGCACCGTGATGCGTTTCCTGCCGCCGGTCGCGACGCTCGGACTCGGGCCGACCACCTTCGACGGGGACGCCGGTGCACGCCGTCGCCCGATGGGCACCACCATCTCGTCCCTGCGGGCCCTCGGCGCCGACATCAACGACGACGGTCGCGGCGCCCTGCCCTTCACCGTGCACGGTACCGGCACGCTGGCCGGCGGAGAGATCACCATCGACGCGTCCACATCAAGCCAGTTCGTCTCCGGCCTGTTGCTCGCCGCGCCCCGCTTCGAGCTAGGCCTGCACCTTCGTCATTCCGGCGAGCGCCTGCCGAGCATGCCGCACATCGAGATGACCATCGCCACGCTGGCCCGGCGCGGCGTCACCGTTCAGAGTCCCGCCGTCGGCGAGTGGATCGTCGCGCCCTGCCCGATCCAGGGTGTCGAGGTCGACATCGAACCCGATCTCTCCAACGCGGCGCCGTTCCTCGCCGCGGCCCTCGTCGCCGGCGGCAGCGTGACCATCATCGGCTGGCCCGAGACCACCACCCAGGTCGGCGCCGACCTGGCCGAACTGCTACCGCGCTTCGGCGCCGCGGTCACCCGGGAGGGCGACCGGCTCACGGTCTCCGGGACCGGCTGCATCCGGGGCGTGGAGCTCGACCTGTCGACCGGCGGAGAGCTCGCGCCCACGCTCGTGGCCCTGGCTGCCCTGGCCGAGTCCCCAAGCACGATCACCGGGATCGGGCACATCCGCCACCACGAGACCGACCGGCTGGCGGCCCTCGCCGCGGAGATCAACGGGCTTGGCGGCGCCGTCACCGAGCTGCCCGACGGGTTGCGGATCGACCCGCGCCCGCTGCGCGGCGGGCCGTGGAACACCTACGACGACCACCGCATGGCAACCGCGGGCGCGCTGATCGGGCTTCGCGTTCCCGGCCTGCTGATCGAGAACATCGGCACGACCGCGAAAACCCTCCCCCAGTTCACCGACCTTTGGTCGACGCTCGTTTCCGGAGCCCCGTCGTGACGTGGTGGGCGAGTGCCGACGACGATGAGCCCGAGTTCGACGAGTCGAGCGTGCGTGTGCGCCCCAACCGAAAGGGCAGCAAACCGCGCACCAAGACCCGCCCCGACCACGAGAACGCGCTGACCGGACGCATCCTCTCGGTCGACCGAGGCCGGTACACCGTCATGCTCGACGAGAACCTGCCTGCCGAGCGCCGGGTGACCGCCGCCCGGGCGAGTGAACTGCGCAAGCAGGCCGTCGTCACCGGCGACCGCGTCGACATCGTCGGCGACACGACCGGAGCACCGGGCAGCCTGTCCCGGATCGTGCGGATCGTGCCGCGCACGACGCTGCTGCGCCGCAGCGCAGACGACACCGACGCCGTGGAGCGAGTGATCGTCGCCAACGCCGACCAGATGCTGATCGTGGTGGCCGCCGCCAACCCGGAGCCGCGCATCCGTCTCGTCGATCGCTACCTCGTCGCCGCCTACGACGCGGGCGTGAATCCCATTCTCTGCATCACCAAGACCGACCTGGCCGACCCCACCGCCTTCCTCCGCAACTTCGCCGGCCTCGACCTGCCCGTCTTCGAGAGCCGCGACGACGCCATGCCGCTGGCGGAGATCTCCGCCGCCCTGGTCGGCCACGACACGGTCTTCGTCGGTCACTCCGGCGTCGGCAAGTCCACCCTCGTCAACGCCCTCGTGCCGAGCGCCCACCGTGCCGTCGGAGTCGTCAACACGGTGACCGGCCGCGGCCGGCACACGTCTTCGTCGACCATCTCGCTGCGACTGCAAACGGATGCCGGCCGGGGCTGGGTCATCGACACCCCCGGCGTGCGCTCCTTCGGTCTCGGCCACATCAACACCGACAACATCCTCAAGGCCTTCACCGACCTGGCCCTGATCTCCCAAAAGTGCCCGCGCGGCTGCACCCACCTGCCGAACTCGCCCGACTGCGCGATCAATGAGGCCGTTAGCGCCGGCAAGCTCGGCGAGACCGGCAAGGTGCGCCTGGACTCGCTGCAGCGCCTGCTCGCCACCTTCGCCTCCGCCCCCACCCACTAGCCCCCTGTCACCCGCCACCCCCGAGCCGGCAGCCCCTGCACTGAACGAATTCGACGGAGATTTTGCTCTAGAAAGCGCTCAGGGCCAAAAACCGGGTGTTTGACCCCCAATCTCCGTCGAATTCGTCAGGGATGGGCGGAAAATGGGTACAGGCGGGACCAGTAGCGTGGGGGGATGACCGATTCCACGCGGCTCGCGGCCGGCGACCAGGCCCCTCCGTTCACCCTGTCCGACCAGGACGGGAACGCCGTGTCGCTGGCCGATTTCGCCGGCTCGAAGGTCGTCGTGTACTTCTACCCGGCGGCGATGACGCCCGGCTGCACGAAGCAGGCCTGCGACTTCCGCGACAACCTCAGCTCACTGGCGTCGGCCGGCTACCAAGTGCTCGGCGTATCAAAGGATGCCCCGGTCAAGCTGAAGAAGTTCCAGGAGACCGAGCAGCTCACGTTCGCGCTCCTCAGCGACACCGACCTCGCGGTGCACACGGGCTACGGCGCCTGGGGCGAGAAGAACCTCTACGGCAAGACCGTCACGGGCGTGCTGCGTTCCACCGTCGTGATCGACGAGACCGGCATGGTCGAGCTGGCCCTCTACAACGTGAAGGCCACCGGCCATGTCGCGAGCCTACGCAAGAGGCTCGGCCTGCCGGCCTGACCACACGGATGCCGCCACGCGGCCGGCACAGTCCCGGCACAGTCCCGGCGCTGCCCTCACCGGCCGCAGGTGGCCCATACCGGCCCCTGGAGCACTCGACCGCGCGTCGAGGACCACCCCGCCGCTGCCGCCGCCGGAGCGGCCCTGCTGCGCCGCTACCGCGGCAAGCCGTCCTCGGAGCGCGCCGACGTCGTTTCTGCGATTACGCGCCGCTGGAACAGCAGCACGAGGACCACGACCGACGGCAGAAGAAGCGCCCAGCCGAGGTCGGGCCGGGCATAGAGCCCTTGAAAGGAGCCGATGGCGACGGCGATCTGCACCAGCTGCCAGGTGACGGCCGCGCCCCGGATCCAGGACCGGCGCCGCAGGGAGTTGACCGCGATGGCGGTCACCCAGAACGCGGCGATCAGCACCAGCACCAGCATGGCGAGGGCCGTGGCCAGGGAGGTCGGCGCCGCGATCAGCAACTCGAGAATGAGCCACGCGACCGCGACCCAGAGGAGGGCGGCCTCCGCGCAGAGGATCGCGGCGAGGAGAAGCAGGGCCCGCGGCCGACGCACCCGGCCGGCCTGGTTCTCGTCGTCGCCGCTGTGGTCTGACCGTGCATTCACAGAGATATCCCATTCAAAACTATTGATTTGACTCCACCATTATGCGATCATTTTTGAGGCCCGGTTGACGCTCACAGGGACGTGAGTCGATCTGAACGAGTAGATCCAGTACCCTCCCTGCAATCGGCAGCCTCTCATCTTCGGCCAATCGGCCAGGCATCCCCGCAATAAAGGAGCACCCCTATGGACTGGCGCGACAAAGCTGCCTGCCTCACCGCCGACCCGGAACTTTTCTTTCCGGTCGGGAACACTGGCCCCGCTGTGGACCAGATCGAGAAGGCCAAGTCGGTCTGCGCCCGCTGCAACGTCACCGAGGTGTGCCTGCAGTACGCCCTCGAAACCGGTCAAGACTCCGGCGTCTGGGGTGGACTGAGCGAAGACGAGCGTCGCGCGCTCAAGCGACGCGCGGCCCGGGCCCGGCGCGCGTCCTAACACGGCGCCCCCCCGCACCACTGCTCCCCCGCTCCACAAGATCACAGAGAAAGGCCCGGCTGAACAGCCGGGCCTTTCTCTGTTGCGCGCGACGTGCTCGGCACCCAAGCGCCACGCTGAGGCGACATTCCGAGGCGCCACCCCGCCCCCGGCGCTACGCTTCGCGCATGTACCGCAGCGGGATCTCGATGGTCACTTCGGTGCCGCTGCCCATCATGGTGTGCCAGTCGATACTGCCGCTGAGCTCTCCCTGGATCAGGGTGCGCACGATCTGGGTTCCGAGTCCCGACCCGACCTTGCCCTCCGGCAGGCCCGTGCCGTTGTCCCGCACCCGCACGGTAAGGGTCTCCTCGTTACGCTCGGCCTCGATCGACACCTCCCCCTCGCGTCCGGCCAGCCCGTGTTCGACGGCGTTCGTCACGAGCTCTGTCAGCGCGAGGGCGAGCGGTGTCGCGTAGGCGCTGGGCAGGATGCCGAAACTGCCGGACGACTTCGGATGCGCCGTCGTGTTGTGTGCGGACGCCACCTCCATGATCAGCAGCAACACCCGGTCGAACACCACGTCGAAGTCGACCTTCTGGCTGAGGCCCTCGGACAGTGTGTCGTGCACGACGGCGATGGCGGCCACGCGGCGCATCGCCTGGTTGAGCGCTTCCCTGGCCGTGTCGGAATGCGTGCGGCGCGCCTGGATCCGCAGGAGCGAGGCCACCGTCTGCAGGTTGTTCTTGACCCGATGGTGAATCTCCCGGATGGTGGCATCCTTCGTGATCAGCTCACGCTCCTGGTGCCGCAGCTCGGTGACGTCCCGGCAGAGGACGATGGCTCCGATCCGTTCGCCCCGGTTGCGGATCGGGATGGCGCGCAGCGAGACCGTCACGCCGCGGGCCTCCACGTCGGTGCGCCATGGCGCCCGGCCGGTGACCACGAGCGGCAGGGTCTCGTCGACAACCGCCGTTCCGGTGAGCAGGCTCGTGGTCACCTCGGCGAGGGACTCGCCTTCCAGCTCGTCGGCGAACCCCATCCGGTTGAAGGCGGAGAGGGCATTCGGGCTCGCGAACGTGGTCACGCCGTCGACGTCGAGACGGATGAGTCCGTCCGAGGCGCGCGGGGCGCCGCGCCTCGGGCCGGTGGGGGCGCCCAGATCGGGAAAATCGCCGGACGCGATCATGGCGAAGAGGTCATTGGCACAGTCGTTGAAGGTCAGCTCCTGTCGGCTCGGCGTGCGCGCCTCACTCAGGTTGGTGTGCCGGGTGAGCACCGCCACCGGCTTGTCCGAGATCTGGGAACCCGTGGAACTGAGCCGCCGCCGCACCGGGATCGCGCGCACCCGGGTAGGGGTCTCCTCGTACCAGTCGGGGGCCGTGGTGTCGACGATCTTCGCCGTTTCGAAAGCCTCGGTGACCTGCTGGCGCCACTCGACCTTGATGCTCTGCCCGACGAAGTCACGATAGAAGAGGGTGGCGGCGCTCGACGGCCTGGCGTGAGCCACGGCCACGAAGCTCCCGGTGCTGCTGGGCACCCACACGACGATGTCCGCGAAGGCGAGGTCGGCCAGGAGCTGGCCATCCGCGACGAGCATATGGAGCCAGTCCACATCCTCCGCACTGCTGCGGCCCTGGGCAAGTACAAGATTACTGAGCGTCGACACAGCAATAGCCTAGGTCCCCCGGACACGTGCCACCGTCGTCGTGGTGCCGTCGCTTAGTTTGGGCCATGCTGAACAGATGAGCACAGCAAGTGGAAAGCCCGATCGGACCCTGGTTGTCCTACTGTCCGTGATCGGGGCGCTGGTGGTCATCGCCCTCATCATCGTCTTCTCCGGCGGCGAACCCGAACAGCTTGACGCCGACACCCCGGAAGGCCTCGTCCAGGACTATTCCGCGGCCGTCATCGACGGCGACGAGCAGGCCGCAGGCGCGTACCTCACCGAGGACGCGTTCGATGGCTGCGAGGACTTCGACCGGGGCCCCACCGACAACATGCGGGTCACCCTCGTGTCGACCACCGAGCGGGCCGAGTCCGCTGACGTGAAGGTGTCCATCGTCACCTCCTACGGCAGCGGCCCCTTCGGAGCCGACGAGTACGAGACCCAGGGCGTCTTCGACCTGGTGGCCGTCGACGGCACGTGGTTGATCGATGACGCCCCCTACGAACTCAGCATCTGCCCGAACCCGAAGGCCGGTTCCTGATGGTCAGCGTGGTGCTGCTGGTTGCCGTCCTCGTGATCGGCGGCGGTATCGCCGGCATCGTCATCGCGGTGCGCAAATCGACGCCGTCCGGGGAGAGTGCGGCCCAGCCAACGGTACGCCGGGTGATCGTATACATTCTGCTCTTCGCCCTGGTCGTGATTGCCGCTATCGGAGTGAGCGGGCTGCTCGGGCGCCTCCTCGACGCCGGCAACGCACTTGCCTCCAGCGACGTCACCGGGCTCGCCCGCTCACTCGCGTTCACCCTCATCGCCGGCCCGTTCGCGGCCGTACTCTGGTGGGTGCTGTGGCGCCGAATGGACGGCGCGGAACGATCATCCTTCGCCTGGGGGCTCTACCTGGCCGGCCTGTATACGGTCTCCCTTGTCACGTTCAGCACCGCCCTGCTGACCACGGCGGCCGTGCTCGTACGCGGTGATTGGCAACCGCGTCTCTTCGCCACCGGAGTGGTCTGGGCCGGCGTGTGGGTCTGGCACCTGTGGATGTCCCGGCACCAGGAGAAGAGCCCCACCCAGCTGGTCACCGTGGCCCCGATCCTCGGTTCCGTCTTCGGTCTCGTGATCTCGGTGGGCGGCGCCGTCACGGCCCTCCGCCCTCTGCTCGACGCCGCCGTCGACGGCGTCGTCAACGCGGCACCGAGCCTTACCCCGGGCGAACCCTGGTGGGAGTTGACCCTCCAGGCGCTCATCTGGTTCGCCGGCGGGCTGGTCATCTGGTGGTGGCACTGGATCCGCAGCCAGGCCCGCGACCTGCGCGGCGGCCTCGCCGATCTGGCGGTCGTGGCCGTCGGCGTGGCCGGGGCGGCCATCCTGACGCTGAGCGGGGCCGGAACCGTACTGTTCCTGCTGCTCAGACTGGCCTTCGACCGCACCGACCCGGTCACCGACATCCTCGACCTACTGGGTTTCGGCATCTCGGTCGCCTTCATCGGCGCGCTCGTCTGGAGCTACCACCGGGGCCTGACCCTGGCCCGGTCGGACACAACGAGGGTTGCGACGAAGCTTATGACCTCCGGCGTGGGTCTCGTTGCCGCGGCCTCCGGGCTGGGCGTGGTCGTGAACGCGATCCTCGCCGCCACGACCACCCCGCTCGCCGGTTCAGGGACCCGAACCCTCCTGCTGGGCGGCATCAGCGCCCTCATCGTCGGCGGCCCGGTATGGTGGCTGGCCTGGCAGCCGACGACGCCGCTCTCCCCCGCGGAGGTCCGCTCCGCGGGACGACGGGTGTACCTGATCCTGGTGTTCGGCGTGAGCGCGGTCGTCGCCATCGTGACGCTTCTGGTGATCGGCTACCGGCTCTTCGAGTTCGCCCTCGGTGACTTCACCGGGGACAGCCTGATCGACCGGGTGCGGGCCCCGCTGGGGCTGCTGGTAGCCACCGGCCTCGCAGCCGGGTACCACTTCTCTGTCTGGCGACGCGACCGCGCAGTGAGTGCAGAGGCCCCGCAGCCGGCGCGCACCATCGGCCGCGTGCTCCTGGTCACGGACGCCGACCCGGAACCCCTCAGCCTCGCAATCGGCGCAGCGACCGGAGGCGCGGCCGTCTCGGTGCTGAAGCGCGCCGACGGCGCCGGTAGCTCGGCAACGGCGGAGCATCTCGCCCAGGCCCTCACCGGCGTAACCGGAAAGCGGGTGCTGGTCGTCACCGGCCCCGGCGACAGGGTTGAGGTGATCCCGCTTCAGGAATGAGCGGCGGTGCGGCCTCCCGCACCGGGGTCGGCGCACAAGTCGACGCGGGGTTCGACGCGGGGTTCGACGCCGACGGTGGGCTCAGGTGGCCACCGCCGGCCGGCGCCATCTCGATTCCCGGCGCCGTCGCCCCGTGGCGGGCGCGGGCACCGGCAGCAGCTCAGTGCGCACGAAGCGACGGATGCTGGTGCGCGCCGGGGACTTCGGCGCGGCATCCCGCAGCGTGCGCCCGGCGACGATGGCCGCATCCGTGGACACCTGGTCCTGCGGCACCAGGATCGGCGACTCGATACCGCCGAACCGGCGGAGCGCCGACACGACCTGCCCGTTCGCATCCAGCCCGACCGCACCCCGGCGCACCCGGTTCATGACCACGCTGACCTGTTCGGTCGTGACCACCTCGGCCAGGTCCACCCAGGCGCGCAGGAACCGGGCCATCCCGACCGGGTCGGCGAGGCCGCAGGCGACGACGTGGTCAGCCAGTCCGAGGCCCGTCAGGGTGGCCGCGTTGCGGCGCGGGGCGAACAGGTCGATGCTACTCGCTCTATGCGTCGTTAGCTGTGTCGCGAATTTCGTACTTTCGAACGTTCTTCTCGGCCTCTAAACCGCGTTCAGCGACAGCATGTGCAGACTCCGGGTAACCATTCACGTAGAGATTAATGACCCGATAAATCCGTTCGGGGACCACGTCGACATCCCACTCTTCATCGGGCACAGACAGACCACGCTGATCCATCCACCATTTAAGCGCCTTGTAACGGTCATCAATGTCGGATATCAACTGCATTCCGTATCGGGAGTCGAGCATCTTCTGGAAGTAATAATCCAGCACTAGAGCGCCCCGTTCCTCAAGGCGCTCTAGTGTGCGCACGCTCTTTCCCCAAGAACGAGACAGAGACTGACGCCTCTCTACAACCGTTGGAAAGTCGAACAGTCCGTTCTCAAATGGCGCATAGAAGTAGTAGCTCTTTCCGAGCGCAGCAAAGAGTGCTTCTAGTTCCGGCATGGGCGTTGCCAGAAGCCGTGCTTGGGCAAATTGCCCAACTAGCGAGTCCCAATCGTGTGCACCGAAGAGTGCATAAGGCACCCCAGATATTTCACGTTGCAAGCCACCGCGCTGCCGAAGACGTTTGATCCAACGGACACGCTCTTCATCGGGCTCACCGAGTACGAGGGGACTTGACTCTTCCATGCTGTGATCATATCTCGCCAATATTGACGAAGTTCTAACCTTCAGATACAGTTTTGCTAATTCGCCAAATATGACGAAGTTAGGTAGCTGAGTTGGGAGAGTCGTCATGGGAAAGAGAATCAGCCTCTTCAACTCGGGAGAGCCCGAGCCATTAGACGATGACGTCAACCTTGCGCTTCGGGAACTCGCTGGTTGGCCGCTTCAAACGAAGCACCATGGGGCAACGAAGTCCCGCCACCGCACTCTCGCCATTCAGCGCGATGCGCTTGGGCGAGTCACAGGCTCCATCGAGCAACTGGATGAAGACGAGCACGAAGAGTACTCGGAAACCTGGGGCAAGTAGCCCCTCTCTAATAAGGAGTCATCATGGAAACTGGATTCGTAGGCTCCATCATCCTGGCCGTTCTCATCGTCTGGTTTGCCCTGACTCTCTGGGGCGCTCACCACCTGAAGAAGTACCGTGCCGAGAAAGCCAAGCAACGGCGGGCGCGTGCTATTGAAGCCGAGATGCGCCAGGACATTGCCGACAGGGCTGTGCAGAAGAAGGTCGCTGCCAAGATTCTCCGTGAGTCAGGTCAGAAGCCATGAATAAAGCGTGGTCGCTCTTCTGGCTTGTCGTGGCCTCGGTGGTTGCATTTGTCATAATCGCCGACCTGCTCAAGCCCTACATGGTCTCCGTAGCCATCGTGTTCAGCATCGTCGTGTTAGCCCTCATCGTCATCAAGGTCTTCGGCACAATTCGCAAGAACCGCCAGTTCATCAATAGGTAAGAGAACCGCCGCCCTGCATGACTCGTAGCCCGGCGGTTCTTTTATTTCATCCACTGACATGCTTAAGTAAGGGCGAGTATCAACATGAAGTATCAAGAACAAACGGATTCAACGAGGAAGACCTACCGTCTTACTCACCCTTCAGACCTCACGGGCCAAGCGGTGTGGAATTGGCTTGATGCCATCAGTGGAAGCTTGTGGGCCAAACCTAAACTTTTTGGACTACTCCCGTCCGATGTCGCTTCGATCGTTCTTGAAACCTGGTCGGATGACAAGGGGTTTATCCATCGTTTACTAGTCCCGTCATCCAGAGCAACCTTTCTCATCGAGCAGCTTGAGAACCTCATCCCTGGCATCACCGTGGAAGAGGACACTGAGCGCCCTGAGATCAGATGGACACTCGTTACCGAACTCGGCACCAGCAACCTCCCTCGAACATTAAACGTCCCCAATGTCGGTGTGTTTTCGACGTCCTTGTTGACGGGTATACAGGCGCTGGAAGAAGGGCAGGTAGCAGTTATCCAATGGGTCGTAACACCCAAGCCAAGAGAAGCTATGCCTGTAGTTGGTCAGCCGGCCTTGACAAGTGACTTCCGAATAAGCCGAGCACTCATGGGCAAGCTAGAAGCTAGTGCTGCTGAGGTTGAGGACCGACGCAAGAAACTGTCCACCCCAAATTTCTATGCGGTCGGCAGGGTGGCGGTTAGCGCCAAGTCCAAAGCATCAGAAGAAATTATGAACAAGGTTCTAGGCGCAATCTCTTCAGGAACCACCGCGGCCAACCGCTTCATCAACGTCACCACCGCGGGGGCATCAAGACGGGTATCCCTTGCTAGTACACCAAGTCGATTCCCTGCCCAGTTCAACATCAACGAATTGTCGGCCGTGTTTACCTGGCCTATCGACTCCCCCTACGTTCCTGGTGTCGCCCAGAGCCGCACACGATACATGCACGTCAATAACAGTGTCCCAACGGGAGGTAAGGGCACCACGGTCATCGGTGCATCCAACGCGAAGAGCAAGCGCGACATTGGCATCAATACGATTGACCGCCTGAAGCACCTACATGTACTTGGACCAACAGAAAGCGGTAAGACGAGCCTTCTGGCTTCAATGCTTGAACAGGACATGAATGACGGTCTCGGTGTAGTCCTTATCGAAACCAAACGAGACCTTTTTGAAGCTGCCATAGCAAGGGTGCCTGAGCACCGCCGCAAACACCTCATCGTTTGGGATCTAGCCGACGAAGAGTTCCCGATTGGCTTCAACATCTTGGACCAGTCGCGAACGTCAACAGCGATTGGGGAGTTGATTCAGCTCATATCAAGCATGTATCCCGAAACCGTCACTGCTCCAGCAGTCCTCTATCACGGACTTCATGCGCTTGCAAACATGGAAGGCGGGACATTGGTCGATCTTCCGGCACTCCTTACCCCCACAACAGACGAGGAGAGGAAGTGGCGCATTGATGTAGTCCGCAAAATCAAGAACCCAGAGATCAAGGCGTACTGGGATGACTATCTAACAAAGGACAAGGCGAAACAGGACATCGAGAGTGCAGCCTTGCGACGTCGCTTGTGGCCCTTCGTAACTGAACCGCATATCAGAAACAGTCTCGGTCAATCTAAGTCAAGCTTCAAGATGAGTGACGTGGTGGGTGAGGGAAAGCTGCTTTTCATCAACCTAAACGGCGTCATCATCGGGCAGTCAGCTGCAAACATTATGGGCACGCTTCTACTCAGCGAGCTTTGGAAAACTGTTCGGGAGACACACCACGATCGCCCCGTGATGCTCTATATGGATGAGTTTCAAAACTTCATTGCGCACAGCGACAGTCTCAAAGAAATGTTTGCCCAGGCTCGTTCATTCGGCCTAGGAATGACCGTTGCAAACCAACACCTAAAGCAGCTCCGGTCTGACGTGATTGACTCGCTAGCCAATGCGCGTTCGAAGATTGTTTTCCAAACCACGATTGATGATGCACGGCGAATGTCAGCAGAGCTTGGAGGGAAGGTGAGACCGGAAGACCTACTAAACCTGCAAAGGCGGGAAGCGATAGCCCGCGTGGCTACATCAACTGGCGTTTCTCAACCATTCACAATGCGGACGAAGGACTTGCCGGAGGGCTTCAATGATCCACGCCAGCTACGTCAAGAGTCCCGCGACAAGTACGCGAAATCCAAGCAAGAAGTCATTGCTGAAATAAATGCTCGACGCTCCCCTGGCGATGATGGACCTACAGGCAAGAGACCCGACATCGGAATAAAGGAATGGTGAAATGGACTCTCACGAATGGGCAAACCACATCACGCGCAATGTCGACAGCGACGTTCGCATGCTGGATTCAATCATCGACAAGTACAGGCAGCTCAAGGACACGGCAGAGCAACTTCGGCTGCTGACAAACCTGGAAGGCGAGACCAACCGGCAGGTAGACAACGTCGCCGTTGCGCTCTCTTCAACTAGCCAAGAACTTGATTCAATCGCTAGCAAAATAGACGGTTACACATTTGATTTACGGTCGGCGGTTGCGACTGCTTGGGGATCATAACTACCTAAAGGCAAGCGGGGAGTGCCGCACACGTATGGGGCACTCCCCTATTTGTCCAAGGGATCGACTGTTTTTTTCGATTCAAGGGGTTAGAGAATTTTGACCGACTCCCCTCCCCTACCGTTACTCTCTATCCGTAACAGGGGTCAATGTTGTGACACGTACAACAATGGGTAGTTTTGCCCTCTCGGTGCCGGAGAAGGGCGAGAGGGCGCTATATGTAGCGTATGAGGTTAAAAGACAACGTCCGCGAGCTAATCGCGGACGTTGTCTTTTGAGTGAACTATTTACTTGTTCGCAGCGGAATATGCGGCCTTGACATCAGCGCTGACTCTTCCGCGGTCCGAAACTGCAATGCCTTTTTCCTTAGCCCAAGTTCTGATGCGGGCGAGTTCTTCCTTGTTGCTTGAAGTGCCAGTTGAACGGGACGTCGTGCTGCGCCCTGCAACGCGAGCCTTCTGCACATAGGGAGCGAAGAACTTGCGGAACTCTTTGGCATTTTTCTCGTTCAGGTCAATCTCAAAAGAAGCATTGTCGAGTGCGAACTTAACAGTCTCGCCTTTGCCTTCGTCGTAAGACGTGCCGTCAAGGTCATCAACATAGTGGGTGATTGTTTCAGTTTTCTTGGCCATGCCTTGAACATACAGCAAAGGCTCCATGCGTTCTACATGGAGCCTTATGTTTTGATTACGTGTTGGTGTTCATCTTTGTGTTGAGCGCTTCGCTAGAGCGCCTGTGATGAGCTTAGGGAGCGTCTATTTCTTTGACTTGTAGATAGAGAACATCGTTAGCAGGAAGGCACCGGCTGTTGCGAGTAGTCCACTCAATGCAACTACCTGCACCATGTCGCCCCATCCAACTACGACTGCAAGGCTTGGCACGATGAGGCCGAAGCCGATGAGTGAGTCACCAACTACATAAACGATGAACTTAGTCCTAGGCGATACTTTGCTCACGAGTTGCTGGACAGCATCGCTTGAAGCGATTTCGTCAGCTAGTTCCTGTCCTTGATTTTGTTGTTCTGCTGCGGTTGCCATTGCATCCTCCTTCGCGTTAATTTGAATGTCTAGTTGTTCCTTGGCTTTCTTCTCGGCGGCTTCACGAGCTAGTCGTTCGAGCTCAGCTATGCGGGCCGTCTCGGCTTCCGCTGCGGCGAGTTCATCGGCAGCCTTCTGTGCGGCTTCCTGTGCAGCCTTAGCTTCTGAAGCTTTCCGTGCATCCTCTATTAGGCGAGCAGCATCTTCTACGGCACGTACTGCGGCCACACGAGCTGCTTCTGCCTTGTTGGCTTCCAGGGTGCGCTTCTCAGGTGAGGTAGCAAGAGCGTTGCGAACGAATGCAAGCGGGTATTGCTTGTACGTGTTTATGCCTTCTTGGTCTCCTGCACGTTCGAGAATCTCCCAGTAAGCCTGGCGAACCTCGGCTTCAGTTGCCTTACCTACTACCTGAGCAGTCTCGATAAACGGCATGATGTTGATGCGCCCCGCGTAGCCGTTCTTAAAGTTCGGGCTCTTCGGGAACATCTCGAAGTGCAGGTGTGGTCCAGTGCCTACTCCAGTTGCGCCAGAGTATCCAATGAGCTGGCCTTTGGTGACCTTCTGGCCTTTACTTACTACGGTGCTCTTCAGGTGAGCGTAGCCAGCGTATGAACCGATGTGGTCGATGAGAACGCAGATACCAGCAGGCTTGCCCATCCATGAGTGGTTCTGTCCCCATCCCTCGAAGGAGATAGTGCCTTCATCGGCAGCGAACACAGGCGTGCCGGCTGGTGCTCTAAGGTCAAGGCCGTTATGCCCGATCTGGCCGAACTGTTTGTAGTACTCGGCATTACCGCCGAAGCCCTGGGTGATTGTGATTGCTATGTCTAGTGGCCATCGGAAACTCATATTAGATACCGTCGCCGATAGTGTTGGTTGCTATTGCTGGTTTCATATGTCACCTCCTTACTTATTGATGAACGAAAACACCGCCAATGCGATTGAGACGGCTCCGAATATGAACGAAATGATATACATCTGATTCTTCTGAGACTTTAAAGCGCCCTTGCTCTGTTGGTCGGATGCTTCTAGCCCTCGTATTCGCGTCTCGTGATCGGTATTGATTGTCGTGTTTGATAGGGTCGCAGCATTGATGCTGGTCGTGAGATTGATGACGTTCGCATTCAGAGTAATGAGAAGATCGTGGTCAGCGGAAGGCGTAAGTGAAATAGAACTTTCCATCAGTCACGCCCCAAAACAATCACCTCTGATCCGATAGCATATTGGCTTGTGCCTGCATTAACAATGTCAATCTGACTGACTGCAGCAGTCGTATTCGCCCACTTTGCAGAAAATTGCGCAATAACGGAGGCATTTGAACTACTATTACCTACATTTATATTCTCGACACCTGTGATTGATTTTTCATAAGCAGTATAGTTGAGCACATCAAATTTAGAAATAAGAGAGTTTATGGTTGTAGTAGCAGTTAGCGATATATTGCTTTGAGCAACAAGCACAGTACCAGGTGCACCATAATTATCTGCCGAGCGCTTTACGTAATTTGAGCCTGAATCATTATTGAATCTAACAATGGCTCCGATGTTGTAGTTTGGTGCAGTGGAGAATAGTGTGACGATTACATGAAGATGCTTACGAATAGGTAGTCCCGTCACAGATATGGTATTTGTTGGCGTCCCAATGGTAGTACGACCAATTTCTTCCCACCAGATACCACTCGTCTTAGCGAACGGGATGGATCCATTGGCTATCACTGGAGTTGATAGCGCGCGCACATCAGTAATCTTGTTACTCGCTATCACACTCACACCAGCATCCACTCGGACCTGCGCAACTACTGTGTACGGATTGCCAGAGCCAACTGACGCTTGAATAGCCGTTGCATTCGCTGCTACAGGGCTCGCCGCCGCTGTTCCTGGAACAATCTTCGCCTTAGCGACACCAAGACCATCAAGGTTCGCAGTGGTTGGTACTCCGGTAGGAAGCGACACCGCATTGTCGATGTAGACAACGACCAGGTCGATGCGCGGGTTACTGACGTCTGCTGTTCCGATAGCCAGGTTAAAGCTAGCAACCAGACTTACAAGGCGAGCTGAGGCAACGTTAGCTGAGCCATAGCGAACCATGGCGTTGCCGGGAGCAAGTACAACTTGAAGTCCAGTGCCAGGAGTGACAGTGAGGCCGTCCGCTACATCTCCGCTAAAGAGGCGAGAAAGATGTCGAGCATATAACTCTGGGGACAATAGGGCTTTTGAATAGTTTGCTACTTTGAAATCATTAAACATGTATTAGGTCTCTTATGTGCCTAATTTACAACAGACGTCGTGAAAGTACCAGTACCAGTTGTGAAGAAATAAAACTTCATGCGTATTGAGTCGGAAGGATAACCAAACGTCGTGTGATAGATGGACCACTTCTGCTTACCGTCCGCTGTAATCCTTCGCTCAAGAAAAGGATCTATGTACGTGATGACGTTATTTGAGGTGTCTAGGACTCGCACGAATAAACGATGGCTAAAAGCTCCACCGAAGGTCATGTCGCCCGGTACAAATTCAATATCCGCCTGGTGAAAGATAATCGTGTCCGCAACAGTTGAGGCAGTGAACTGCAAATCGAAGATGTTCGTGCTGAAAATGCGGTGGGTGACAACGCTCTGACTTCCCAGCGCTTGAAACGAGCCCTTTAGCTCAGAGCCCTCAGCCGAGCGCCGGGCAAGCTCTCTAGCTAGCGCCTTCTCGGGAATCCTGTCGAGTGGACCCATTAAGCAACCCTAGTGACGGTGATAGAAACCTCATCCGTACCGGTGACTTGCAGTTTGAAGGCGACACGACTGTTTTGCTTACCGAAGAGTTGGAGCATGAACTTGGCCTCGCCTGGACCGTTCTCGATACCTGGAAGCACTTCTAGTGAGCGTCGAAGCTCTGGGGCAATTCCGTTGTACTGATCGTTCAGACCGCGTCTGTAGGTGTACTCGCCCCAAGTAACGCCATCTGCTGAGTAATAAGCAACCACAGCAACGTCAACTAATGGGACAACGGCTATGGGAGACGTGAGGGTAATGACGAAACGCGCTTGACCATATGTAGGTATGCCAGCCAGTCCATCAAGAAGACCAGACCAGTCATAGGTGCTTGCGCTTTGGCTCACGAAGAAGGCGAGGTTAGCCCCACTCACGAGCTGGTTAGAGCCCTTCAGTTCTCTGGCGGTCTGACGTGCATCGACAATCGTCCGGACGAGTTGATTCTCGGGCAGGTTGTCGAGCTGGGTGACGCCCATTACGCAGTCCTCACGATGCTGAACGCGCCGTTACTGGTTGCGTTGCCGCGTAGTTTGAAGCGCACAGTTACAGCGCCTCGATAGAGCATGTCGAATTGCCAAGCAAGCTGCGTCTCACTTGCGAAGTACGCCTGGTCTGGAAGCTCGAATGTTTGTATCTGCACCTCCCCGGAGCCGTCTGCATAGCTGTAGAGACCACTGTTAGGGATGATGCTCGGTTTGTTGGCGTCCCCTGTGCCGTTTATGCGGATGTCAGTTGCGGGGATGACGATAGGGAATCGCTGCGTACCATCTGAGGTGTAGGTGACGCGGTAGCTTGCATTCGAGAAGGCGACTCCCGATGTTGTGGGAAAGGTCTCGGTGAGATCCCAAGCGTTCACCGATTGAATGGCATAGCCAAGTTGTCCGGCCCTACCTGTGATGCGCTGGCGAGCTTTCGTCTGATTCGTATTGCGTGAAATGGTGGCAAGACTTGCCATAGCGGACTCGTTACCGGGTATCCGGTTGATGAGGTCGCTCATTAGACGATGTCCATCTGCTCGAAGTAGAGGGTGATTGAAGACTCAAAGCCGTTTTCATCAAGCGTGGTTTCCTTGCGCTCCACTCGGTACACACCAGTCATGTCCTCTATGAGCTTTCGCCCGGTGAACTCAAGGGGAATCAAGTCGCCAATCTCTATCCCGTTGGCCGGCATGTCACTACCTGACAGGGTGATCTGTGGGAGACGGAGGAGCTTCTTCACTTGGCCTAGTCGGGCGAGTGCATTCTCATTGAGCGTGCCTTGTACGGATACTTCATTGAACTGTGCCGGGAGTTGTCGAAGCCCGAACTCAATTTGGCTCGGTACGTCGTTTTGAGTGGACAGCATCATGTCGCCGCCGAAACCTGAGCCAAGGCCAATGACGGAGTTGTAGAGCCCATTGGAGCTGCGGTTCAGCTTTGCCTTGCTAAAGGAGGAGCGATTGTTCTTTCGGTCGAACACCAGCTTGAAGTCAGTTCGAGGTGAGCCAACCGATTCGTAGGTCATGACGGTCTTATCCGCGAGTACCTTGAAGTCGAAGTTGCCGTCTACCAATGAAGTGAGGCGCTGCATGTTGAGTTTGGTACTGGACGTGTAGTACTCGTATTCACGGCCTCTCAGGACGCCTGTGACGTAGTAGCCACTTGTTGGGATAATCAGGCCATAGCTTCCATTCGCTACTACCTGAGCCTGTCTAATGAGGTCGTAGAAGATCTCCACGGTCTCGATGTTTGTGTACTTGATGACAGGGTTCGGGTAGCGGTCTTTGAGAAAGTTGAGATAGCCGGTGGCCACCACGTCTATGGTTAGCTCGTTGTCCTGATTCAGACTGATCGGGGCGTCGAAGAGTTGAGTGCCAAAGAGATACTGGCCGTCTTTCTTGACCTTGATTTCTGTTTGGCCCTCTCGGAAGTTACTGACCGGGTCTGCACCAGCCTTGAGCATGTATCCCTCGAAGGCGTCGAGGTCGAGTGAGAAGCGGAGGTCTTCAGCTTCGTTTCGCTCCTCAGTAAAAGCGATGTTCTTACAGAGCCATGTGATGTCGGCAATGCGACTGCCCTGTTTCGTCCATAGCTCGACTTCATATTTAGGTAGTCGGGCCATTCCTAGATACCCCAGTAGCCGGGGCGCCAAGTCATTGTCGCTTGAGTGCCGTCGCTTCCACCGCCAGATGAGAACTCAATGCGGTTGTTTCCGGGAACTAATGCCCACCAGTTAACGTCTGAAGGGGCGTAAGCAAAGGCGTTGCCTCCATTGAGAGTGACCGTGCGCTCCCCCATGTTGATGATAGTGACGGCATCAGCTCCTACTGAGTAGCCAGCGAGCCTGAAGGACTCCCCTGTAGTTCTGTTTGTGAATACCGGGTTGTTAATTGCCCCAGGAATGGTGATGATAGGGAAAGATGCAATGCCACTTGTATTCGTGACCGTGACATCAGTCTGTCCAGCCGAGAAGTAGAAGGAATCGAACAGCGGAGTCGTGTCCGTGAATTGAACACCGCCTGGTAGCGCCTGCAAGATGGTCGCGCTTAGTGCGCTGCCGGCCGTGTCGTCATAGATGACTGGATCAGACGCCTCGAGTTCAATCTTGAAGATGGACTTCCCTTGAAAGCGGGCGATTGGCATCTTGAAGTCCATGACCTGGCAGTAGATCAGATATACCTGTCCGTCATCATCGACGTAGCGCATGGTGACTGGCATAGGGAACAGAGGAAGAGCCTGCTGGATGGCTCGACGTTTAGCTTTCGCTTCAGCGATGTCAGTACTGAAGATGCGCCCGTTTAGTGTGATGCGCCGAACGTCGTAAAGCTGAGCGCCAAAGTAGCCGCCCGCCTGACCGCTTCGACTCCCGCGGCTGCTTCTAATCGCTGGCATTTCAAGACCGTCGATAGGCGCATCAAGATATGTCCTGGTTGCAGGGTTGTTGAGTTCGAAGTTGTTGAGAAAGATTTTTATGACGCTAGCTCCAAGGCGAAACCGATGTCGTTGAGCATTCGGTGATAATCGCCTCCATTATTGATATTGATGTTCTCTACCAGGACAGTGTGCCCACTTGCTCCCGGTGAGCCTTGTGCGCGAGTTTGGTACGCAGGCGTAACCCCAGCCCCAGTAGGAAGGTTCACGATCTCAGGACCGTGCTCACCCACAAGTGACCAGCCACCGCGGTCAGAGTTGGTACCGGCTGCATTCGAGCTGACGATCTTGAGAAGCTGTTTCTTCTTTTCGAGTGTTATCTCGCCACGGTTGTAGCGGTCATTCACGTTCTTAATAACTCGTATGTCGTCGTCGGATGCTTTTTGCTTAGCTCTTGAAGCGTTGTCAATCGCGTCCTTAGCTTTGTTCGCTGCATCGAGTATTAGTCCCATCGAAGCAAGCGCGGCTGCAATGACGATTGCGGGCATGACGATAGGAGCCAGGATGGCGGCCTTCAAAAGACCCAGCGATGTCATCATGGAAGGGATGGTCACCAATTGAAAGGTGGCGAAGCCGACCGTGAGAGCGTTGAACACGGCGTTGAATGCCATAGCCGTTGCGAGAGTGCCGAATAGGCCTACAAGACCCCAGATGACAGGGTTTCCACCTTCAATTCCTTCAACCAGCCAGCCAATGCCGTCTGAGACAAACTTGAACGCGTCTATTACTAAGCCAAGTGCCCCGACGAGTAACGTTCCGAGAACTGGAATGAGAGGCTCGATGACGTTGTGCCAGAGATCCTCAAGAATCGGCACCAGGTTAGTATTCACGCTTTGCCAGAGGGCATCAATCTTCGGACCGAGGTAGTCACCAATTTGTCTTGCGACCTCTTGGACTTTCGGAATGAACGAGTCAAAGGCTGCGATGCTTCCGGACGCGATGCCACCGAGCTGGTCACCAAGAGCTTCAAAGTTGAACTCGCCCAGCTTCCCCAGCTCGCTCGACACACGGTCGAAGATTGGCTTAGACGCGGCGCCGGCCATCATGACCAGCTTGTCCTTTACCTGCTCGAACCGTGCTGCAGTCGTCTTACCTTGCTTAGCAACAAGGTCGTAGTTGATACCCATCTCGCCAAGGGTCCTAGAGATGATTTCCATTGCCGGGACACCTTGAGCCTTGAGCTCATTGATACGTTTGCGTGGCAGGTTGAAGCGGTCGACTATAGATACCCAGTCGCCTGAGAGAGCTTCACGCAGGGCGAACATACCGCCCATCAATCCCTGTTCCGGATTTACTGAAGCCAGAATCTCGGCCTGCTTCACGAGGTCCTCTAGCGCAATGCCAGAACTGTTTGCCATCGGCACCAGGTTTGCGGTCGCATTAGCGAGGTCTGTAAAGCTGAACTGAGTGAGCGCTGCTTCCTTCTTCACCCAGGACAAGGTCTTGGCGACTTTGTCACCGTCCTGCATGAAGGCCAGGAGCTTCGTCTGGGCCTGCTCGACAGAGTTGTTGAAGCTAAACCCGAGCGCTGCACCCGTCCCTACAAATGCGGCAGCTGCAATACCGCCTGCAATGGCCGTCGTCTTGAGAACGCCACCTAGAGACCCAAGGGCAGACTTGAACTTGCTGGACTTACCTGACGCTCCATCCATCTCATCTGAAATCGAACGGATCGGCTTTGAGGCCTTGTCTTCAGCGGTGATGACGATGTTGATGTTGTTTGCCACTAAGAACTTCTCGTGGCGGCGCTATTTAGTTATAAGGTTTATTGCCGCTTCCTGCACCTAAATTAACACGTTCGTCCTTCAATTCCCAGATAGTACGAACAAGCCATTTAGCATCATAAGAGTCGGCTTCATACTGCGCACCTGAGAGATGAAAGTGCTCTCTATAACGAAACTCAAAAAGCATCTCGCGAATATCTTCGGGGATGCTTTGAGTGAGACCATGAACTATATGGTCCCGGAGTAGTTCTACGCTTTTAAACGGTCGGAACCAGTAGAGACGGCAAGGACTTCCAATTGCCATGCAAGGTTGAGAGCGTCTACAACGCCCGAAACTTCGTCAGACGTGAATTCATACGGTTCTTGGCTTCCATCGTCCTTAGTGTTGATGACGACACCTTTAGTGATGTTTTGAATGCAGTAGTCTCGAACAAGCTTGTTCAAACCTTTAACATCGTTAGATTCTTTAAGCTCCTCGATCTGGTCTGCGGACTCTTGAGCTTCCGAACCACTCACAGCTTTCACGATGAGGTAACATTCATCCCAGCCAATGCCGAATCCACTTAGGCTTAATCTTCGGGTCGCTCTCAAATTCAATGGCATATGTAGTTGTCCTTGTTTATCAATATAAAATCCACCCTATTTACGCATAGGGTGGATTATTAGTCAACGATGTAACTAGACAGTGAAGGTTGCTAAGTTATTAGTGATCTTAATAACGCAGTCTTTTCCAGCGTTCGCTAGGTCAGATTCAAAATAGAAGCTGATTGTTTGTATCACGGTGTCGTCCATACCGTCCGAGTCAGTGACCTCACGGAAACGAACCTTGGTACCGATGACTTCAATCTTTGATGTGCCGTTGATAGCACTGAAGCTCATGGCGTGGACAGCGTTGGTGAAGTATTCGTCCTCAAAGTCAGTCTTGCGGTACTTGACCACCATTGAGCCCTTGACCACAGCAGGAGCGCTGTCGAACTCTGGGTCGTCATTGACCTCACCTAGGTAGTGGTCAACAGTGGTTGATTCTTCGAAGTTGAACTCGACGCTGCGAGGGCGAACTTTTGAAGTCGTTTCATTCACGAGTCCAGCTGTGTTTGCTGCGATGAGTAATTTGACCTGGCGGCTGGTGAACTCTTTCTCCCCAGCTATGTACGCAGGAGGTGTCAAGCTACCGATGTCTTGGTGCTTCCAGCCCTTGAAGGCAGTGCTGCACTCCAACCAGGCACCCGCGTCGCCGACTTCGATGTTCAGGTTCAAGTTGTCCATGTAGAGAGACTTGAAGAGGCGGATATTAGCCGGGCGCACATCCCAGAAAGAGAAGGTCTTGCGAGGAAGAGATGGGTCTCGTTCAAGCGTGTGCGTATAAGTGCTGTCGCCATTGCTGATAGACGTGATCTTGTTGAACATCCCATTCGCCAGGAGTCCGAAGCCATCTTCTGTGACCTTGCCGCCTAGTGGTCCTTCAGAGTGCCATACATCGATGGCCGAGTCGTTGACCATAATGTCGCTACCAAGCGCAGACACGTTCTCGATAATTGAGGGAATTGAACGAAGGCCCTTATTGAGCCAACCAAATGTGTACTTCTTAGTAGCTGCAACGCCAGGAGCCGTTTCAAGGCTAAGTACGGCAAGCTCTCGTCGCTTCTTATATGAATTATGAGTCGACATCACCGTCCTCTTCTTTCTCGGCTGGATTAAGTGCCGCTGTTACCTCGTCACTATTCAATGCTTCTTCGTATGTATCAGCTTTCACGCTGAGGCCCAAGGTAGGGAAATACCAAGTCTTGATAAGTGCTTCTGTTGGGTTAGTTTCCTTCTTCTTTGTCATGTGCCCTCAATATGAACTATGACTTAGGAAACTGCAAGAGTTATCGATACGTATCGACGCTGTATTCGATATTGAAGGTAACCCATCCTTCAGACGTCCACTCAGCGTTGTTCTCAGCGTCTCCAAGCGTCTCGCGTGGGTTTACGCCATATTGCAAACTCATATTGGAAGCAATGGCATCAACGCCATCGAGAAGCGCATTGCGAAGTGCACCCTTTACGGTTTTGGCTTTGTAGCGTCGAGAGCCATCCACAAACTCCTGCCCTGCAATGAGGTCACGAATCTTCTTTTCCGTTAGGTCCAGTGGGTCTATGACATCGCCGGTGTAATCCTCACGCTTGTCTCGTAGAACCTTGATGCGTATCTGATCCGACACGTCATCCTCGCCTTGCTGAGCCTCTTTGGTGTCATCTGTGAGCTGCACAACGATGATGGCTGGCAGGTTAAACGATGGAATCACTTCAGGGTCGCCGTTGTAGTAGGTCTTCACGTCTTTACCGAACGTGAGCTTCATAAGGTCCAGAACTAGGCCAACTGATTCTTTTGTTTCGTTCATAGGAGATCCGCCTTATCCATCTGCTCGGTAATGTCACCAATCATGTACTTCACAACGCGGGCTGCACGTTGTTGGTCGATGCGCATCATCATGCGCTGCGGCATGTGCTTCGTGCCGTCCTGATGAAATTGAAAGTGATCAGAGCTATTCCAAAGTTCAAGCTTTCTTGCGCTGTCCTTAAATTGAAAGCTGCGCAACATTTCCCCGGACTGGATGAGCGGTGGACGACCAGGCCAGCGTCTTGCTTTCCAAGCCGCGTAGCTGTCATTTAGTCGCGGCCAAGGTTTACCGATAACACCACCGCGTGAGGCAAACACTTCACCCGAAAAGAACTTCGTTAGGTACAGTCCCGAAGCTCCCAGGCCTCGCTTCAAGTTCACACCGTCAGAGCCAATGAATCCCTTTAGCTTTGCCACGAGCTCCTTGTCCCCCTGGATCGTGACAGTGATGTCACTATCAGCCATTAGAACCTCTGCCCAATCGTGAACGCTCTGTCCTGGTCTCCAAAGTCATAGGCGACACCCTCAGAAGTCGACAGGTCCACACCGAGCTCATCAGTAATAGGGGTGTCACCGTCTGCGAGGTCTTGTAGCTGCTTACGTAGAGCTTCTAGGGCCTTCTGACTGGCTACGTCTCCATAGGCGTCGTGCTTCAGTGTGTATGCAGCGAGCTTGATGGTGAGTGTCCGTATCTTCTCAGGGACCGGAACGAATGGAACTGTGTAGCGGATAGCTAGGGCAGAGTCGATTTCAGCCTGTGCGCTTCTGCGTGCTTCTCGTACGTGGCGGTCAGCTAGGTTACTTGCCTTTTCAAAGCCCGCCTTCATGCGGATGTCTTCGAGTGTTGCGTAGGTAGTAATTATCGCCATATCTGGTCTCAATATGCGCCAGCAAAGCAAGTTCGTCAACTACTGCCACCGACATGCGCGTTCAGGATAGATAATCAACTCATGCCCAAATATGACGAAAACCCGGAACAGGCCGAAGCGGAAATCAGAGCCGCAAGTGACGCTGCTTCTAAGGCGGACTACGTTGTTGCCCTTGCTGAGGAAAACCTAGCGTTTGCCGAGCAGACGCTCGTGTATGCACGCGAAAGTGAGAAGGACGACGAAATCGCCGACGCTGAGCGTGAGCGTGAGCAGCTTCAGAGTGATCTAGACGCAATCAAAGTGGATGCTGAAGAAGCGACTGAGAACGCATATTCGGTGCAGGCTCACTGGGGCTTCTGAGAGTCTCTATTCGAGCGTCGGGTTTTCATTGCTGCTCGGCGTCTCCAAGTCTTGAACCGCGGTTACTAATTTGGCGTTGTCTCCGCCAAGCTGAGCGAAGTCTTGGGCGAGCCGCTTAATATCGTTAGGGATGTCGTGGAGTTTGTTTCTACGATCAAGTTCAGCGAGTAGTGCTACTCGGTGTTCTTCTAGTTGTGGGTCGGTGAGTTGAGTTAGGTCTTGCATAGTTTAGTTCTCGTTTAAGTTATTAGGCTGCTGTTCCTGGGAGGGTTGACGGCCAAGGCTGAGCTGTGTCATAAGAGGCGGCCCAGTACCTTGTACTAATTTCTCCACTATGAGTAATGCCATTTGTAGTGCTTAGGGGCGCAATTGACAGCATTTTAGTTACGCCCGAAGCAACCGAGGCGCTTATAATCGCACTGTTGTTTTCTATTGGCCTGAAAGAAGAGCCAAGGCTAACCCCAATATCGGCTATTAGGGGGGTGTTTGACGTAGAGGGTATATAAAGGTTGCTAGCTTGAATAAAAATGCGAGAACCAATCCGCCGTATTTGTAAGCTTCCACTCGTAATATTTCCTACAGGCGCTAAGGTGCTAATTTCACGCCACTTTGTATCACCTTCGAGTATTTCAAAACCAGTATTCCCCGTACCACTTTTCTTAATCCAAGAGCTTGCACCGTTAGTGAAAGCTGTATCAATGTAGATAGAACCGACGTTTGCGGTTACTACTCCGTTAGGGAAGCCAGTGCCTTGGCGTATTACTCGGTTATCTGTGATGTTCAGCTTTAGTGCATCTGCTGTGTCTACATAGCCTTTGTTAGCAACCTCAGCACTTACAGTCGGAGTGCCCACTTGAAATAGTCCACTTACGTTTCTTGATGGGACACTGTTCGGTGTTGCTGAATAGGCGTATTGGTAGGCTATTTGAGCGCCAGCGCCATCGGTTGCGTAAAGACGAGTGGGAGTAGAGAGGATATCTCGCTTCCCATCTAAAGCCGTCTGCTGGGCCGTACTCACTGGTTTAGCGGTATCTGCTGTGTTATCAGCGAGTGGTAGGCCTACATGGGCTTTAGTAATGCCTGTTGGTGTACCCGTAAACGTAGGAGAAGCAAGAGGGGCTTTCAGAGCGAGGTCAGTCGTTAGGTTAGTTACGTCTGCTTGAGCGTGAGTGTGAGCTGTGTTTGCCTTGCCTGATAGCCCAGAGGTGAGGGCGGTGTTGGTTGCGTAGTCACCTGTTGGCTGTTTGGTGTCGAGGGCGGTCTGAGTGGCAGAAGAGACAGGTTTGGCGAGGTCTGAGGTGTTGTCTACGTTATCTAGGCCAACTTGAGCTTTGGTAACAGCGTGAGGGTTAGACACGTTTGATGTGTGAGCAGTGAGTGCCGCGTTGCTCGACTTAGCATCCAACGCCGTTTGAAGCCCTGTGACGGTCGCTATTGGTTGAACCCCTGTATGAGTCGTTCGGTCACGTAAGGCATTGTCCGATGCGTTCTGAGTAGCGCCAGACGAGATCGTTGCGAGCTTCGTCTTCTCGACCTGGCTGTATTGCTTTGCTGTAGTGCCGTCCGGGATCTCGTCCTGGTTGAGCAGTACGGTCCCGACCTTTCCGTTTACAGATGCGGCAGTATTAGCCCATGCAGTGTAAAAGTCGCCAGAAGCGGTCTTCGTAAGCACCTGACCAGTTGTTCCGCCAGCTGGGACGCCGACACCATTAATTCCAGGGCTACCCACTGAAACGACTTCTATTCGTGTCTCATCAACGCTGACGTAAACGCGGTCCTCAATAACTTTGATCTGATCAGACATCAGGTACGTCCTTGCTCAGTGTCACCATCCCTCTCAACAGCCGCTTGATGGGCACTCCCCCTTGAAAGATATCGAGGTCATGGATAGCAGTGTCGAAGTCCAGGGCTGCAGTCACCGTGTAAGGCATCCCGATTACGATCTCGCCGGCTACGCCATTTACTGTGCAGAGAGGTTCAACTATTGGAAGACCATCACGTGTGCGGATCGCCATCTTGGCTTCCATGCCGGTCATGTTGACAGGTATCAAGGGGCTGAGTGGATTGGTTGGGTCTTGGTGAACGCTCCAAGACACCGTCTTGCTGAAGGTGATCCCTTGTTCAATCGTGAAGTCATACGTTCCGCTCATCTGCCCTGAATATGAACGAACAGGGCAGGAATGTAAAGAGCTCTAGTCCTTACGCCAGAACAGGAACATAGGCTCAGTTGGGTAGCTTTGGCTGACTGATACGAGTGTCCAACCTCTGACGCGGGTGCTGGCTAGCAGGTAGTCCACGTCATAGCTGTGTACGGGTGCGGAAATAGTGATGACCTTGTGCTCCATGTGGTGAACGTACCCGGAAGCTACGGAACCAGGTAAGCGACCTTGCAAGACGGACAGAACCAGTAAGGCGACTCCGCAAAGCCAGCGACATCAAGGCGCTGCAAGCAGGCCGGGCAGTTCGGCGTATCAATTTCATCCACGCTGGTCACCATACTCAGCCAGGTGGCGCGCTGCTACAGTGCGGTGTGACCCCGATTCTCAGTCTGTCCCCCCTCCTCCAAGCAGCTGTAGCTGTTATGCCAGCGCCGTGGTGGGGTGTCCCGATCATTGCGGGTAGCTTCCTCGTCATAGGTGCTGTTCTGGGGTACGTATCCAACAGTCTTCAGGACACAAAGAAGGCAAAGCGAGAACAGCTACGACGCTGGGATCAGAACGTTCTCGACCACACTTCACGAGTCATCCTCTTAACAATCCAGTTCATCCAAGACTCCGGAGATCACAGAAGGGCGGTGGAGATAAAACCAGGCGAGCCCCTGTCGTCGCCGATTAGTGAAACCACGCTGAGCAAGTTGCTGGCGACATACGAATCGCTTTCCAGCGAACTAGTATCGATGCGCCTCGTGACGACCGCTGAGGTACGAGCCCAAGTCAATGAGGTTCGAGACAATAGCTTTCTCTTGCTCATGGCTACTAACGTGGAACAGATGCATGAAGACTCAACGAGGCTAACCAAGTCTTTGGATGCACTGGAGTCGACTGTTCGAAAGCACTTCGGAATCAGCTAAGGCAAGCAAAGAGCACCCCGTAGTGGAGTGCTCTCTAGTCCTTCTAGTTGACTGACGTTATTCAGTTTCAACAGGTGGTTCAGTTGGAGTCTCAGTTTGGACTTCTTCAACAGGTGGTTCCACAACCTCTACTGGTGTACGAGCTGCTTCGATAGCAGCGTCGATGTCTTTGTGAGTCTTCAACCCAGTCACGTCGAGGATTAGGCCTTCAGCTTCAGCAGCTGCAATCTTCTCCTTTATCGTGAGTGTTCGTTCAACAGCCGGCGCTTCACCTTCTAGTGTGAAGATTGGGTCATTGCTGATGGCTTTGTACTGCTCATCAGTCAATGGACCTTCATAGCCACCGTCGCGAGGGACGATAACGCCCTCACGAGTTCGGCTCTCAGCTAGGAAGTTGAACGGAAGAGTTACTTTGTAGGTTACTTCTGACATTCTCAGTCCTCCTAGTTAGCGATTGCGCCGACGATTAGTTGGTGGTTGCCGTAACCGGCGTTGTGACGAGCACGAGTACCCCATGTGAATACGTCCTTATCGAACGCACGGTCGCTGTTGAGGTCAGTCTTCGCGAGAAGAGTGATAGCTACACGGATTTGAAGTACGAATGGTAGGAGGCCTTGTGAGAGGTCTGCAATTGCCCATTTCTTGCTTGTCTTGTCGAGGTTCTTCAAAACAACAACTTTGTAAGCTTCGAAGTAAGGGTTGCTTACTGCGATTCCGCCAACGTTGATGATTGCTGAGTTTACGAATGTGTTCGCAGCTGACTTCAATGCAGGACCAACAATCAAGTGAGTTCCGCTGTAACCAAGTGGGTCACCAGCATCATCGACTTGGCCAGCTAGCAATACTTCCATTGCGTCGATGTTGGTTGGTGTGATGTCTTTAGCTGTTCCCAGGTTGTTGCCACCAGTGGCGTGAGCAGCATCAATGAAGTTCTGTCCATCGAATACAGGAGTTGTCCAACCTAGGTCGAAGGCTTTAGTGATCAATGATGTGTAGTGCTTGCCAGCTTTAGTAGCTAGAGCGTTTACAGCCATCATGATTTGACCAGTACGGTCGTCTTCGATTGCATCGCGGTCTACGTCAAGAGTTGATTCCCATTTCTTGTTCGTAATCTCGTAGTTGAACTTGCTCAATGTGCCAGGGATACGTTCAGACTTGAACTCACGAAGGCCTGGGATTGAACCTAACCACGCGTATTGCTCGCTGAGGTTCTTGCTATTGACTGGCATAGCGATTTCTTTCCAAGCGTCGGCATCAGTTGCGTTCTTGAAACGTTCCTGCCATGTCACGTTGATGTTTGTGTTTAGTGCTCCTAGGAGTTCTTTTGTAATTACTGTCATCTAGTTAAGTTCCTTTCTACAGACCTTAGATTTTTACGCGCACTTCGGTTGCTGATACGAACTTCACCACGGTGCCAACGAGGACGAGGTTAGTAGTGGTCAGACCAACTACGTTGTCGTCTACGGCGTATACCGGCTTGCCCACTGCTGCTTGTGTTGCTCCGACGATCGGGAATGAGAAGCTTCCTTCTCTCCATACGCGTACGTATGACTGTGCTGCGATGTTGCTGTCCGCAGTCTCCATCGCTACACCAGCGAATTTTTCGCCTGCGACGTCAGCGCCCTTTTTAGCGAAGCCTGCTGCGTTGGTACTTACAATGCTTCCTGAGAACACCTTCGTTGCTGGTGCAAGGTCGACATCGAGTAAGATGCCGTCTTTTTGTTGATCTGGTCGTGATGCTGTTAGGTTTGCCATTCTGATCTCCTTCTATTTCTTAGCTGCTGCTTTAAGTTGTTCTTTCTTGTACGCCTTCACTGTTTCAAGGTCGTTGCCAAACTGTTCAGCTTGCTCGATTTCTTCCTTGGTCAGTTCGACTTCTTCATCTTCTTCCTTGCCTGATCCCTCAGCTGAGGCCATCAGTGGGTTGCTAGGAAGCGCTTCTAGGAATGATGTGAGCTTTGTGCGGTTGGCTTCCGTAGATGCCATCAGTAGTTCAACGCCGTGTTCGAGCTGGTCGCTCTTGATTGCGCCGCGTTCTACTTGTGCCTTCACTGATGAGGTGAGGCGAGTCTTCAGAAGTTCTTGCTGTGCTTCACGTCCAGCCTTCGCGTCAGCTTCTAGGGCTGATACAGATGCTTGGAGCTTGGTGAACATTGCTTTCTGGTCTTTGCTCATACCTTTTGTAGAAGCTTCGAGCTTTGTCGCTTCGTCAGCGGCCTGTGCATCAGCAGCAGCCTGGTCATCGATGACCTTCTGAGCGTCGATTGCATCTTGAGCTTCTTTGGCTTCACGAGCGGTCTTCGCTTCGTCTGTTTCGACAGCTTCAACTTCGAGTCCAAAAGCAGTTAGCTCTTCGGCAGTCAGTTCAGCTTTGTTCTCTTCGAGGAATGCTTTCTCTTCAGCAGAGAGATCTTCCAGTTTCTTTGCGCGGATTGTCTTCAAATCCATATCTTCTCCTTCATCTTTATTTGAACCACTCCGGGCCGATGCCATTACTGGCTTCAGCTTCTTGAATAGTGGGTCATTGGTTAATGTCGCGCCGGTCAGAACATTGACCAGTACTTCGTCTTCGTTCTCAGGGTTCACGAAAGGTTGAGCCCGAGTATTGAACTCAAACGAGATGTACCGGTACTCATCACGGTCGAGTTTTTCTTTGCCTAGTGCAGTCCAGGTAACGGATGCCATGAACTTGTTGTCCACGACGTAGACACTGTTGATTCGGAATGCAGCAGGAGTGTCACCACCTAAGTGGTCAAGAGTGCCAGGAAGCGGTTCAGTACCGTTTACACGGTAGATACCCGCATCAAAGTGAGTTACAGCCTCATTGAAGTCATTTACTGTAAGTTCAAAGTTGCCGTGCCAAGGTGTTCGCCAAGACCCAACTTGAGCAATCTCAATCTCTGTTGGATATTTACCAGTCGCATCAGCCTTTAGAGCGTGTGCTAGTAAAACGGCTTTCTGGGTCTTAGTGGTCTTCATCTTCCCTGAATATGCGGTGTTCGCTATTCCTTGTCAATAGGAATTGGTTTACATTAAGCACAGGTTCGAAACAATTCGAACTCGCACCTCTCTCTCACTCCAAACCTCCTAAACAAACATCAAAGAAGCGCCTACTCGCAGTGGCGCTTCTTTACTTGGTTACTTTGGGTAATTGATGATGCGTCCGCAACGGCACCTAACGTGTCCAGGGGGCATCCGTCTCTCGTCGCCGTTACCTAGGATGAAATACTCACCTATTGGCTTAGTGACGCCGTCCAGCGGCTTACAGAGTGTGCAAGCGCCCAAGAGGCAGTCCCACGTGCTGCTCTCAGCCCCGGTCTCAACTGCGAAGAGTTCAATGCCTGACTGGTAAGCAGTAACGGCTTCCGTTTGAGCAATCATTTCGGCACGTACTGGATTAGAAATCCGCTTCATAATTCGAGCCTTCATTGCTGCACCGTCTTCCCCTAGTTCGATGCTCGTTTTAATCGACTGCTGGATGTATCGCCTGGTGCTCTCATTGACTTGGCTGACCATCTGGGCCGTCTGTGTCTCAGCTGCAACAAGGATGGCTTCATTCAGCGTTGAGAAGCCCATAGGGATGCTGTAGATGATCTCTCCGGCGTTTGCTCCGATTACTTGGAGCTCAGTGATGTTTGCCAGGACTGAGGCCATAAGCAGCGCCGCTTCGGCCTTCCAAACCTCGTCGCTCATTGGAAGTGTGGTGTCGGCTCTCAACTGCATCAGCTTCGGGTCGTTCCAGTTGATGAGCTTAGGAATGCGCTCGGCAAGCCCTAGAAGGTACTCGTTGGCACTGGCCTGTAATGCAGCCTCTTCATGTACTAATCGCTTGAACGTAGAAGGAGACGCCTTATAGCTAGCCTCCCAAGGTTCACTCTCGAGGATGGCCGCGTTTAGGTGCGTATGCGCATCAAGCAGCTGCCGGCGGTTGGGCATAAAGAGCTTTTTCTACGCTCGCACGGAGCGCTTTTAGTTCCCTGATTGATGCGGTGAGGTTTGCATCAACCTTTTCCACAGGCTTCAGCTCGGGCTTCTTGTAATCCTCTTCAAGATCATCCACAGGGACTTGAGCCCAGCCGAGTTGCTTGCGGACTGTGTTCTCATCAGTAGGTCGGGCGTGGAGGACTCCTGCAGCTGTGTACTTAGCTACGGCTTCACTCAGCACCGGTACGTTGTCATCACTCGTCTTGCTGACACGGAGAGTCGGGTAGTCCCGGTCTGTGAAGTTCAGGTCAACCAGGTTACGGACCACAGTGTTTTGAAGCACGTTGACGATGTATTTAGCGATGTTCTCGACAGCCTTCTCAAGAATGGTGCTTTGGTCCTCTGATGTAGAACGTGTACCACTTGAACCTGCTGCGCCGATCTCCATAAATGCAGCCAGAACGTTCTTCATGATTTGACGGTCGTGGTGATTAATAGAAGGTTCGGTGTCCTTCATGCTCTTTGCCTTCATGTCGAGGAATTGGATGATCCAGTTCTCTGGGTGCTCGATAAATGAGTTCTCAGACGCGCGTAGAGCCCTTGCAGCCGCCCGGATACGCTGCTTGTCTAAATCAGTTGCACCTTTAGGCACGGTGATGTCCAGGACGCCGAGAGCTTGTCGCTCGTGACCTACTGCATCGATCTTGTAGAGCTTGTCCTTCATGTACCAGTGCTTGTAAGCCGGCCGAAGGATAGAGCGCCCGACATAGTTGTCGCCTTCTTGACGGTTGGTGAACCGGACCAACTTCACTTGAGAGATGCTGAAACGGTCGGCGCCAACGTGCTGTGTAACACCTGGCTTGCCGTCCGCTGTCTCCCACGCCTTGATGGTTGTCTGCTTGCGGTACGCCAGCTTCACGAGTGCGATACGCAGCTTTCCGTTCACTACTCGTGGTTTATAGTCGGCCTCAAACAGTGAGAAGCCGAACTCTAGGTAGGTCAGGCACTCTCCAATGAACTGGTCCCAATCAATAATGTGGCGAAGGCAGTCGTAAACGAAGTCAGCTACTTCTTTGTCAGCATCTTCATCACTGGCCGGGTCAACTGTAAAGTCAGCGGCCAGTACAGGTGTCTTGACGATTGCGAGAGAAGCCTCAACAGTTGCATCATTGCTGCGCATCTCGTTGTAGGTCTTCATTGCTTGGTCGTCTCTTAGGTTGAAGTTGTACTCTTCACCGGTAATCTGACCGGAGCTGATTGTAGTTCCGGATTTACCGGACTCTTTAGAGGTGATTACTTTTACTTCAATAGACGCCATATCTCCTTTCAAAATAACCTAAAAGTCGCGGTCTAGCAATCCTTCAAATTCCAAATCGTCGTAATCGTCTTCTGTCACTTCATCAACTGCAATGTTGGCTTCATAGAAGGCGAGTATCAATGCATCAGCTTCATCGGGTGACCTATTGCCACGCTTCTTATAGTCCTGCTTGCTCTCAATTGCCCTACGACCCTTAGTGTCCATTTTCCAGAGGCGACTCGTAAGTTCACCTAGTAAGCCGTCATTCATTGGAAGATCTATTGTCGGCATAATAGAGGCCAGATAAAACCACATCTCACTGATGAGGTTGGGGTACTTGTCGGGTTCTGATGACATAGAACCGAAGTTAATCGGCATCACCCAGTAGCCGCGGAGAATCAGTTCGTCGGTCACTCCCCCACCAACGCCCGTGTCGTCAATCTTGATGAGCACGTTCTTGTCGTGGGCCACGAAGAGTTCGAGCTTGTCACACACCTCAGTGGTCCGTAGATGCGTATATGAAGCGCTGTCCACCAGCTTGAGGCCCTTACGCTTCTTGAACACTGTCCGGTCGTCACCCATGCGAGCAACGTCCACACCCACTTGGATAGCACCTTCGTCATCTACTACCCGGTTCATTGCATCGAGTGCAGCGCGGCGGCTGATGATGGAGTTGTCTGCCTGGTCTACCGGCTCACCTAGCCACACGTGGGCGAACAGACCAGGATCCTTGCGATCTTCTTCCATCTCCATGCGCAGTGTCTCAGGGAAGAGCCCTGCGCGGTCCAGAACGTCATAGTTCACCTGGGCGCTGTAGGTGTGAGCTGGTTTCTTCATCACGTACCGGACATAGACAGGGTCGAGCTCGGCGAATCGGTTGAACGTGAATATTAGCTGGCTGCCCTCTTTACGGATAGTCGGAGCCAACACTTTAAGACTGGCCTCACTGATGCTCTGAGCTTCCTCCACCCATGCGATGTCGATACCTTCCATCGACTTGATCTCGTTGACGTTGTGCCTGAGTCCAGCAAATAAGAACTCGGTGCCGGTCACCTTATTGCGGATGATCTTGTCCGTCACCTCATAGTCGATGAAGCCGTTCTCCTCGATGATGTCGCGCAGCAGCTTGTGAACTGAGTCGCTGATGGTGTTTTGAATTTCACGCGTACAGAGGATGCGTAGGCGCTTCTGCCGGCCGCGAAGTATGAGGGCGAGACCTACGTGCTTTGACTTACCTGAACCACGCCCACCGTAGAAGACGATGTTTCGCCAGGACTCATTGAACAGCTCCTTGAACTCGTCAAGAAACTTGATCTTTACCGTCGGGAGTTGTGACGCCACCGATAAACTCCACCAACGCGATCGGTTGGTCTTTAGTGGTGTGATCGATAGACGATCGTTCTACCCACTCATCAAAGTTGTTAGTGAGACTGAAGCGCGCGCCACTAGACGCACCAGTATAAAGCTGCCCCTCGGCGTAGGCCTCACAGCGGGCCTTAGCTTGCTGCACCGTGGGGAAAAATTCAGCTTTATTCGCATAATTGAGCAAGGTTTTTCGGTCAACATTTAGGTGAAGCGCCAGGCCGGAAAGCAAGTAAGGCTTTTGCCCGGTCATGACCTTGCGCATACCAAAAGTGGTCTCGCCCTTCAGCGAAGTACCAGTCGGGCCCATCTGGTTTTCGATGTGAGGATCGCAGTCCTCGAAGTAGCTATCAACAGCTTCTTGCAGTTCGGCGGCACTCTTGAATAGAAGCGGTCGTCCTACGGGAGCTGTATCATCTTCTATTACTGGTGTTTCAGGTTTCAACATTATGTGCGTCTATTTATACACACTGGCGCAGTTTTGTGAAGAGCCCTCTTAGTCCGCTCCATTTTTCCTCGTACTCAAAATCGTAGGGAGGCGAGAATCTTTTTGTCTGCCTTTTAGAAAGGTATTTACCGGTACCGACGTCACGCACCCACTTCTGCCCCCTGGAATCTATGAAGCCGATGCGCGTCGGCATGGCGTAGGTTGGCAGCCATATTGCCGCCTGCTGATCGTGACCACGCCCCGCGAAGTAATTCCGGTGGATAACCGCCACCGCAACCCAGCCTTCTCTCGGGTCCTGCCTGTAAACATAAAGCATCCGGATTGGGTTGGGTCCCGTGTTGTGAATATGCAGCACCCGTTTAGAAACCACCTCAGAAAAGTTGTGGCTACGTCGCTTGAGGAAGCGCTGCCTGGTCCATTCACGATCGAAGATGCTTCCGGTGAACACCCGGTGACCGCCCTCAAACCATGTCAATACTTGGTCCGCTTCCTGACGGCGCTGACGTTGATGATCGTGATCAAGAATAATGAGCCCCAATAACAGCGTCCCGACCGTGCCCACGGCGGCTAGCCAATCTGCGACGCTTCCGAAATCCATGGCGCGAGCCTAGCGCCGAGCGAGAACCGAGCGCACGTCACTTAGAAAAATTGCGTCCGGCCTGCGGCGCTACTTCGCGTCCACGGTTTGGTGGTGTTGATGATGCGTCAGAGAGATTTTACGCGGCGTGACAGGTGAGCATCGGTAGGATTATCCGGTGTCATACTCCACATCTCGACTTCGCGATTTTGAAGCGATCACCCTCTCACTGGCTGAGCACGTCACCGGATCTACCCCGCATTCGACAGTGGCGCTCGGCGACTCCCTTGAATTGCTGAAGCGGCTCCCCGACGCATCCGTCTCATTAATTCTGACTGATCCCCCGTATCATTCCACCAAAAAGGGGAACATTTACGGCGACAAGGCATTCCAAGAGGACGAGCACTTCCTCGACTGGATGGAGCAGTTCGCCGTTGAGTGGAAGCGAATCTTGCGCCCGAGCGGGACGCTGTACGTTTTCTGCTCAGCTGAGATGTCCGCACGACTTGAAGTGATGATGTCGAAGTATGTGCGTCCGATAAATCACGTTACGTGGACGAAGCCAAACCTTCCGGGCTACGACGGATGGAAGGGGAAGATGAACAAGGAGCAGTTACGCACCTGGTACCCGCATTCCGAGCGCATTTTGGTGTTCGAACATGGCTCATACGGCGACATCAACGCAAACCGTAAGTCATTGATGGGTGAGTATCTAACTCAGTGCCGGAAAGCAGCTCGAATCTCTGGCAAAGAGCTAACTGAGATAACTGGCGCGTACGGAAAAGTGAATCATGGTGGTGCCGTTGCGAATTGGGAAGCGGGGCGCAACATTCCGAGTCGGGCGCAGTATGCACTGATAGTTGCCGCACTTGAGAGCCGTGGAGTTGAAGCGATGCTTCCCTACGAGGACATCATTCGGCCCATGAACGTCCATGGGGGCGTTGAGTTCACAGACGTGTGGAATTTCATGAGCGTGCGTCCTTATAAGGGGAAGCACCCAGCGGAGAAGCCGATCGACATGCTGCGGCACATCATCACCGCGTCAAGCTACCCCGGCGACGTCGTGCTCGACTGCTTTGCCGGTTCGGGTTCGACTGGTGTAGCTGCTCTAGAACTCGAGCGTCTCGCCGTCTGTATGGACATAGAAGAAGACTGGGCAGAACGTATTACTCGCGACCTGGCACAGGTCGAACCACTCGCGGAAGAAGCCATCCCTCGGCGTTCAGTAAAACAAGCGCCTCAAAGATCATTCGAACTAGTCTCCAACGCCCTCTTCGATTGACTCGGCAACCTCCGCGATAGCCTCCCAGCTATCGCCGTTGTTGTCGAGAACGCCTTTCATCCACTGAAGGGTTGGTATGAGACCGGCATCCTTAACGACCACATTGCAGAAGTGATGACCCCAGCCAAGGTTGTAGGGGCGGTGCTCAAGCTTTCCGACACGTAGTTCTTGAATATGAAAGAGGCTGACTTCGGTGGTCGTAAGATCTTCGACTTCACGGCCTTCAGCTTGGACTGTAAGCTTCAGATAGTCCGCCGCAGGGATGCGAATAAGACACAAGGGACAAACAGTCCTGTGCTCACCATCAATCATGCGGATCTTCTCTAAACGGTCTAGGTCTAACAACCCGGCGGCATCCGCATTACTCAACTGAAGGATTCGGCGTGCTTCCGCGTCCTTACGGTCCATACCAGCATCCGTTAGTGCGTCTACCGCGTCTTCACAGAGCCAAAGAAGCGCTTCGAGCTGAAGGCGAGTATGTTCGAGGTTCTCGTTCGAAGCATATTCATAGACCCTGATGCCAGCGCCGCGACTGGAAGTCTCGTTGAAGCCGTGCACGAGTTGCGCGACACCTTCAGTAGCCGTGGTCCCATGGATACGGGCGACGTAGATACCGTCGAGGTCGCCTTGTCGCGCGTTGGCAGGACGAAATAGCTTCCCGTTGGGCAACGGTCCGGTCCCGTAATTGGTGTAGTGGTTCCAGTCCGAACGCCGCTGATAGTAAAGCAGTGCGTTCACTCCTAGCTCGAGTCCTTCCTTTGCAAGGACACCGTCAGCATCTTGCGTTTCGAAATACCAGGACGGTTGAAGAAGAACGATGAAACCATTTTCATACTTCTCACCGGGCGCTGGCTCCCTGCATTCTTCCCAATCTGAAAACGGGATCAGGACGGTGCTGTTTCGACTAACGCGATTCTGATAGATCTGTTTCATGTCAGCGCCGCGAGTTTGACCGGTCTTATAGAGCTTCCGGTTCACGAAGCTTGGAAGGGCGGGAATACGCGTTTTAGGAGGCACGCGTTAAAGCTACCGGGGGATGGCACTCTAAGGGTGTGCAATGCTAACCCCGTTCGAGGGGTTTTAAATTGCACCTAAATAGTTATTGATGTAGATGAACCAGAAGACGCAGCCGGCTGCTCTACAAACCAGGCGCTCAAATCACTTCGGCTGTACATGTAGCTCGCTCTGCTTCACTCGCACAGAGATGAGCCGTTTGATCGCACCGTTTTTCATTGCCCGTGCCTGAGCTGATGGATACGAGTAATAGACAATCATGTGAGCTGGAATACCGAAAGATGCTTCCAACTCTTCGGGTGTCCCTACTCCCAGTGGGTCGTCGCCTTCGTAGAGCACGTACCAGTCAGTGTTCGATGGCGCAAGCACTACTTGAGTTCGCCCGCTGCATGCAACGCTAGCGTGAGCTTTAGGAGGGCTTTGAGTGCGGTGTTGTGAATGCCGATATAAATAGAGCTTCCACCTTGACCGTCTGAATAGTATGCAGACCAATCTCCAAATGGGTTGATGTCTAAAGTCAGATACGTACGCTCTTCATCGCCTCGCTCTTTTGGTAACTTCTCTAGTAGGTAGTCGGAGGTGTAAAGAGGCGTTGGGTTCTGGAAACTTGTGTTATAAATTGGCTCGTCTGTAATTAAACCGTCATCACGATAGAACCAAATGTACTTTTCGTATGAAGCCAGTTGTTGGTCGGCTATATGCAAGCCCCATTCAGTTGCTCCATAGACTTCCTTACATAGCCCAAATAGTTCGTTATCCATCATGCCGACACCCTCGGAGTCCACTGAGGAACACCAGTTTTTTGAATGTGGCAATTTCTACAACGGTAAGCGAGGTTAGTTACATCGAACTTGAGCTCTGGGTGTGAGCCCTTACCTATTACGTGGTCGACGTCATGCCGGTAGTAAGTGCCGTCTTCCTTCTTCGGTGGGTAGACACCACAGTCGGTGCATTGCATCCCGTACTTATTGTCGAGATATGGGCGAGCTACCTTGTCGCGGAAGATGTCCCATTGCTTGGCTGCCTTGCCTCTTTGTTTGACGGGCTTTTGGCTGCGCTTGAGGGGCGTTCGAGGCTTCGGGGCCTTACCTTGCAGCTTTATGGCCGCGCACTCTCTACAGCGCGTTTGAATGGTGCTGTAGCGCTTGAATACGGTTTCGCAGACGATGCAGGAGAAGTCCATTAGAAGTGGAACCTCATGCGTAGGTTGTAGACGAACTTCCTGAATGGAGTTAGGCCTTTATACAGTGGTTCATTAAATTCCTTCGATCGCTGGCCCAAGATTGCAAACGCCTCCCCCACCATCAAGTCGCCGTCTGAATGTTCCACAATGTACCGACGGGCATCTTTAATCGGGAAGCCCACGCCAACCAGGTAATCCATTCGGATTTCTTCATCAGTCATACTCATAGCGAGCCCTCAATGGCCTGGTTGATCTTCTTGCCCTGGCGCCGCATGTATTCCTCAAAGGCTTGTTCACCTAGTGGAGTGAGCGCAGTTTCAATGTCAGCTGTTATGTCGAGTAGCTGGTCTTCAGAGAGCTTGGTGACGTCAGCTGGCTCTTGGTCGGGTACTGGTAGGTACTCACTCACTACCACTGCCCCTTAGCTGCTTGAGCTTGTGCAGCGGACCAAGTGCCGTAGTTGTTGATGACGTAGCGGTTTACTACCCCGAGGCGAGCAGATGGCTCTGTCGCGGTCATGGCGAGCTGTCCCGCGACACAGTAGAAGAGGTTCCAGTCGGAGCCGATGAACACGATGCTCTCGGCTATCTCGTGGTCGGACTCTGCGATACCTGCTGCGCTCATTGCAACGGAGTGTTGAGTAGCAGCAGGAGTTGGAATCGTTTCGGCTGGTGCTGTCCTGGCTGTTGGTGATGGAGCTGGTTGTTCAGTTACGACAGGCGTTTCTAGTTCAACCGTGGTTGCCTCTTCGATTACAGGTTCGGATGGTGAGACTGCCTGGCTGACACTTGATTGGCGGCTAGTGGATTGAGTACGCGTCTCGTCTGAAGTGGTCTTGAATGTCCACGCCATGAATGCGAGGTAGCCGGCCAACAGTAAGAGGACAACTCCTACTATGACAATGGCTTTAGGTTTGATGGTTCGGTTTGCTTTGATTCGCATGGCGTTTCTCCTGTATTTAGTTATGAACTCAAATTCGCACAAGGAAGCTAGTAGGTGGTGTGGGTGGATTAACCACTAACTTCCATGCGCAGTTTCGAGTTGTTTAATTGCTGTGTCGTAACACTGGAGGAAATATGCGCTTATAGGTTGAAATAGTCAACACTATTCTTATGCGTTAGTTGTGGATAACTCCACAGAGTCTTCACCTGTCGCCTGGTCTGCAAGCTGTGAAATGACATCTCTTAGTGCTTCGACATTCGGCACCATAGTCATGCGCATCTCTTGCCCGGTGCCTGCTGTTTGAATGGTGACTGTTCCGAAGCTAAAGAGCAGGGAGAATAGATTGTTCGTATGTATAGCAACGTCCTGGACCCTTAGCCATTCAGTTTCGGCATCTACTTGATGAAACAGTGAGGACCAGTTCTCGGCCTTGATCCCATCCTTTGTGAGCGTGATGTAGCTCAGGTTGTAGACATAGAGGCGTTCCACCATTACGACGAGTACGAGGATGCTTGTGATTACTAACATCCAGAACGAAGTCTCATCCAGGTCACCAGAGTAACCGAGTGTGAATATCCCGGCCCAAGGTATTGCTGCCACTGTCAGACCTACGAGAAGTATCCAGAAATATCCGACCCAGGATTTCCAAATTGTGACTGGCAATTCCATGCGCCCAATGTGAGCTTCCGCGTTCTTGGTGTCAAGTAGGCCACTACTCTTGTCCGGTGACCAACGTAAAAAGCCCAGAACCAGTTAAGACCAAGCAATCGATATGGATAGTTCAGTACATGGGCTGGACCAAGACCTGGCGCTTTGATGAGTCATTCTGGAAGGACGTAACGACGCGCACCATCTCAGCATCAATCGCTGCGGGCGTCATCGCCCTGGTCGGTCTTGGGATTGCGGCGGCCCTTGGTTGGATTAGCCAACCGGATGTTCTTCTAAGTATCGGACTGAGCGCTCTGTGGATATCAGGGCTCTGTTTCTTACTGGCGGCATTCCTAGGTGCGGTTGTTCTGTTTGCTCGACTCACATCTGGGCTTCCACCCAAGGTACGGGAAATCGTCTTTGGTGTTGGACTTGCGGCCATCATCCTTGCATTTAGCTTCACAGTCTTCTTTTTGTCGGGCTGGGTCGCAGAGGTTTCGCCGCGGAACCAACCCTAAGTGGTCCCCCTTTTTTGAACGTAACCGCTCAGGGGGACTCTGACATGTGCGAGGTGTTCAATTCTAATTCCCACCGATTCGTGTAAATTGGAATGACATTGATGTTCCTTGCTGTTGTGTATTCCCCTGAAGCTAATTCCATCGAATTCGAGGTAATTAGAAATGGGTATTGAAGGTATGTGGCCGAGCGCTATGGACTCCAGAACTGATGCATCAGTTCATTTCACCATAAGAATTGTCAGACGTTGCAACGCCAGCAAATGCGCCCGGTCAGTTACCTTCAATTGTTATAGACAGTAGAGAGCCGTGTGACGCTTTGCACGCCCCAACTAGTATTTACTTACCCCACTCGAGATAGGTCACGGCTCACTGCCATCTATAACTACAACTGAATTGTTAATGTGCTGGTCATTATTGACGCACCTTCCGTATTACAAGCCATACGGATAGCCATGTTCCCTTTATTTACTTGGCTGTTTTACGTCCCCAAGTCGGTGTAGGAAACCGTCCCTAGACAGATACAAGAAGAGCGCCCCGGTTAGGGAGCGCTCTAAACATCTTAGTCATCATTTATTATGAGGCTTTAGTGTTAGAAGTCAACCCCCTATAGGTTCTTCAGGAGCAAGCACCGACTAAGATGTTTGCTGTCCATCACTATGTCAGATTTCCGTCATATAGTCAATGACGATTGAATGCTGTATGTGGACAATCTAGGTCTTTCTGTGGATAACCATATTGCGCACGTCCGCAACATGGTCGGGGGTATAAGTCACTATTGCCAAACCGCTTGGCTTACCGCACAATACTGCCCAGATATGAATGGGCAAAACAAACACAGTAATGACCTCCTCGGCCTGACAGGTAAATGGCATACAGTCCCACCAGAAGGACCACGCCCTCAGAGCGCTATAGATTACGACCGTAAGAGCGACACCAAAAAATGGACACCAGACTATGGCATCCAACTTGGTCAATATATGCGTAAGGCTGCTCTCCTACGAGAAGAGAAGAAGCGCGCCCGCGACAACGAAGCAACCGCTAAGACAGATAACCAGGTCATTTAGGGGCTGAGGCCGGCTACTTGGGTAGTACTGCCGTACTGGGCGGTTGTGCCTGGTGCGCCTAGGTGGACGAGATAAACGGGAGAGGTCGAGTATCTCCCCCGTTTTTGTTTGAGTCGGTCCCCACGGTGTGCTTATTATCACCCAAAAACCCTGGTCAAATCTCGAGCGTACTTTTCAAAGTCGGCTGCTACCGTTCGCAACTCTGCGATGTATCCAGTTAGGTGGGTCTCAGCGTAGTCGTATGGAATCAGACGGGTGGCAGCATCAAAAGCGAACCGACCAGAAGACAGCAGATCCACTGCACCAGGGAGCCTGCGGCGTGCTAACGCGTAAGTATTGAATCGTTTAGCCAAGTCGTTCTGCTCAGCTTCAGGCATGTTGTCGTACACCCGGTTTATCTCACGAAGGAAGCTCGCACTTATTCCATGCCCCGCACCCATGTCTAGGTTCTCGACTGGGATGAGGCTCATGCTGCGACCTCTAGAGCTACAGCCCAGTTGGACCAGTAGCAGTAGCCCTCAGAAAACACGAAACTACAGTTGGAGCATTTTTGTAGAGCGCTCATGACTGCGCGCCTGTTAAGCAATGCGCATTTTTTGCACTTTGCTCACGCTTGAGGCCATCCAGCCGTTTTTGTAGGCGGCGTGTATTCGCACCCAGGTTGCTCATTGCAAACGAAGGGAAGGGCTCACCTTTCTTGATACTGCTATACACGTAGTAGTCAACGTAAGAATTGGTCAGTTCATCAGTGAGCAAATCATAATCGGGCGTTCCCTTGCGAGCTGTCTTGTTGAATGCCGTCATTACAACTCTCTTAGCAGTGGCTTCAGAGATGCGTTCATCTAAGCGCGCAATAGCATCTTCATCATCTGAGAAGATTGCACGTGCATCGGCGGCTTCAATGTTGTCCGCCTTCTGGCGCATCTCTTCGGCTTTGTTTGAGTTCTCTACGACAGAACTCATGTGAGAATCAACGCGTGCTATGCGACGTCGATGAGCGCCCTCGGAATGATGCCCTATAAGAATCGGTTGGCCTAGTGGCATACCCTCTGTTAGTGCGTTCGACGCTTTGTAAGAGGCTTCCGCTTTTTGCGCACGTTTATCTGCCCATTCCCTGAGGCGGCCTGCACGGGCTAGACGGCGAGTACGATAGTCGTTCATTACGCTACTACCTCAAGCAGGAATAAGTCACCGCCGGAAATCATCGCTTCGTCGTCTGTGATTTTCCAGAGTATAAGTGTGCCCCCAATTAGTTTTGCTACTACGTGAGCGTCTGCACCGTTTAGTGGGACTGTATTCATGGCGTTGTTCCTGTTTAGTTATATGCTCTTTCGAACTGTTACTATTATGCGCCTTTGGTCGTAAATAGGCAACACTATTTCGTTGCGAAATATACATCAACTAAAGATAAGCCCTGCGTACTCAGACACCGTAGAAACCAAGAATAATGGCTGCCCCTCCTTTGGCCCGTTATCAATCAACCAACGTATCTCACGCGCTCTCTTGAGGTCTGGGGCAAGGAATAGAACCAGGGGGAACACTGGAAGCTTGTCGGCATCCGCATGTTGATATGCGTGCCAGTATCTCGCTAACTTATCTTTCAAGGCTTTCTGCCGTTCCGTACCCATGTCAATCTCAACCCACAGGCTCAGACTCTTCTTCTCAAATACCTGGCGAACTTCTATAAACATGTCAGGGCGTAAGTCAGCACCCGCAATATCTAGCCACGTATCTGGCTCCGTAGTGAACCCAAGAATCTCAATGCGCTTCTCACGCTCTAGGGCTAGTAGTTCCATATATGAATCGGCAATAGCTAGCGTGTGATAGTTCACCGTCCTAAACGGCCAGTACTTCCCAACACGACCGACAAGCTTCCACCCCGCCGAACCCAGTTGATAGACGTATTGCCCACTCCCCGCACCCGTACCACCCACCATGCGCCGTTCAATACGTGCCAGGTACTTACGTTCAACCAGGCGGGTTAAAGCACGTTGCATTGGCTTCGGGGTGAGGTCGGCGAAATGGAGCTGGGCAATGTGGGCCGTTGCGAGCTGGCCGAAGCGGTCCACGGAGAGGATGATTTGGCGGTCACGATCGAGGGTCAGCATATATGTGACTATGCGGGAACGTAGTACGCATGTCAATCAGCGGTTTTCCCCTGTCCTGGTGGCGTTTCGGCGTACCGCGAAAATGACATCAGAGGGACAGCCAGAAGAACACCAAGAAAGTAGCCCCCAGATAAGCGTTGAAGTTGTCCACAGGTAGTAGCAACTATTCACAAATAAAAGTATTGACTATTGCTAGCAATGGCTCATAATACGTCACAGGTAAACGCGACGCATTCAATATATAAAGCGTGACAGCAGTTGACCGGCTACAAAAGCATCAATATCAAGGAGGAAACGCCATAGAAGGATTTACACATGAACGATGCAACCAACTGGGTATTTCCCAGTAAGCAATACGGCACCCGCCTAGAAACAAAGACGGATAAATGGAACCCCATTTATCTGCAAGCAGCCAAGGAAATCGCGGTCGAGGTATCAAACGAGTGTGGGCGAAAAATTGGATTCGCAACACTCAACAGCAACCTAGCCACACAACGAAGCGCCTACTTCACAGAGGTACGCCGCCGACTCAACCAACGAGTCATCCAACTAACTAAGGAGAACAATCGCCATGCAAACAGTAAAGATAAGTCGTCACGGAGTAGTCACACCGTCTAAGGCCACCAGAGCGCGTGTCGCACGTCGCTTGGCTGACAATGACCAAGTTCACATTGCTAACCGCAGAGACTTCACCACACCACGTCAACATGTAAAGCAGATGCTTAAAGCAGCAGCACAAGGATTCGTATGGCCAACAATAGCGTAGAGAAACCAAACCTAGCGAAGCTAGCATCAGCCCTGGTCAAGTTCCAAGGTGTAGTGCCGATCATCCCTAAGAACAAGACTGCCGACGCTGGTAAGTACAGCTACAAGTTTGCTGATCTTGCCGATATATTTACAGCCATCCGGGAGCCAATGATGGCTAACGGACTCGCAGTGACACAGGAGCTGAGTGGCGGAAAAGATGGATGGACACAGCTTGAAACGATCGTGTGGCATGACTCAGGGGAGCATAAGGCTTCACTACTGGACATCAACACCAATGGTAAGAGCGCTCAGGATGCTGGTTCACAGTTCACCTACTACAAGCGTTACGCCTTAGGTGCAGCGTTGGGCATAGCCACAGAAGTGGATGATGACGGTAAGGCAGCGGGCGCACCAAATCCTCCAGAGCAATCTGCACCGAATGATCCCGAAGAGCCGAAAGAAGATGTTCTAGCCCGAGCAAAGAAGAAGATATTCGATGAGCTTGAGGTACAAGGCTATGGAACCGCAGTCGGCAAGAAGGCATTCATCGTGAGAGTTCTCAAGCACAGCACTATCGACACACTCGATGAAGCTGACCTGGTAATGGACCAACTAGAGAATGAAGCGGCTGAAGCACCGAATGATGAAGGGACTCTCTAATGAATGACGACAGCCTTTCTTCCTTCCGCAGCAACGATGACAACCCCTTCGAAGAGGACATGAAAGCCGAAGGCGACATCATGGAAGCCGAACAAAAGCACGACAAATTGGTAGCAGATGGCTACAGCGAAGGCACTTGCAAGAACTGCCTCGACACCACCTACGTAACGAGCATCAAGGGCATCAACCTCTGTCGGATGTGCGCCGAGCGCTATCCCGCAGGCATGCCCTTCTAAATAAATAATGGGCTATAGCCCAAGGAACAACTCAATATGGGACGACCACGAAAAATCAAACGAATCAAGTTCTTAGCAATCAAGCGTGAACTCAAAAATACCACCCGCCTCCAAGCGGACATCTCTAAGGAGTATGGGGTTAGTGCCTCTTCGGTTAACTCCATCAATATGGCGGGCACCTGGGGAAACTACTTAGCCGGGGTTAAAGCTCCTAAGCCAGTACGAAGCAAACGTGCGACATCGCCTACTGTTTCACAGTCAACCAAGGCACGTTATGCACGAGCAAAAGCAGCTGGCCTCTCACCGCTCACAGGTGAGGACCGCATGAAAGCATATGACTTGGCGGTACGTGAGAAGTATATAGATCAGGAAGAGACCAGACTTGCAGCCGAGTTAGAGAAGCTTGAAGCTACTCCTACACGTACAGAGCTTGAGCTGATAGACGGAGCAATCAACGGTCGAATCACCGTGCTACACAAACGAGTTAGAAACGTCGAGTACGCCGTGAACTCGCACCGTATATCTCTCGTTCTATTGCTCATCGGATTAATAGCTATGTTCATACTTGCGTTGGTGAAGTAACTGTGGCAGGTAATAAAGCGGGTGGGCTGAAAGCAGCCGCCAAGAACCTCGCTAACGACCCTGATCACTATAAGAAGATTGGAAAAATCGGAGGTGCCAACGGGCACACAGGTGGGTTCGCCTACCTCAAAGAAGTAGACCCAGTGAAGTTTCGAGAGGCTTCAGCCAAAGGTGGATTCATCTCTCGACGACGCAAGAAGGTAAGCGCCTAGACATCACCAGGCACAGTGCACTCAGCTCCAACGAACACCAGGGCATCAAGTGACAGGTCATTATTGACCGCTCGTATGAAGCCCGGTCTCACGCTCGCCCGCCCACAGTTTGAACAGAGCTTCGGGTTGAGCCCACGAGACACCATGTAGGCGACGACTCTTTCCCTCAGGATGTTGGGCTTCTGAATGGAAGCTCGAGTCGGGCGCCGGCCAAGACGACTAGAAACGATTCTCTGGATCTGCCGTAGCGAGACATTGAGCGATAGCTCTTCTCGGATGAACGAGGCGGACATCCCGCGTTTAGCGAGGAAGAGGATCTCATTTAGGTCGTACAGGTCACTCATGAATACATCCATTAAGACACAGGAGGTCAAAAATGTCACGGATAGCAAGTAACAACATTGGGCTACTCGAAGCCGCTGAAGAAGACTTAGCAAAATCGAATGACCCGGAAATCTCTGCTGCCGAGGGTCTCGCATTGAGTAGTAGATCGAGCGCAATTAGCTTGCTCGTCATTGCAAGAAATTCTATGCCCAACGAGATCAGCGGTTCGGAAGACAATACGACTATTTAAACACAGGAGGTCATATGACCGAAACGAAGACACCATCAAAGAAGCCCCGCAACAACTACAAAAAGCTTGCTCAACTCGAATCAGAGCGAGCCTCCGCTGAGGAACGCCGGGCAATAGCTCTTCAGGCGCAACTCGACGCAAAAGCAGCCGAAGGTAAGAAACGATACGACGCAACGGTCTATTGCACGAACTGCCTTGTGGTCAACTCCGTGTCGATTCCCCCAGGCGTTCGCATCATTGAAGGCGATTGTTTGACTTGCCGTGTTCGTGGAACGCAGCTTCTAGTCCGGATCGTGAATGCCGACAGGTCGCAATAACGTCGAGTCGCCCAACATGTATTCCCCGACGCTTCCAACAGAGGTCGCATCTTCAAACCAAATAACACCACAACATTGCACTTTGTCAATTAGCTGAAACGTTAGACATTCAAGCCAAGTCATTACATAAAAGGCTTGGCAACGCATCAACGTTCAGGACTGTCAAATACGTAACCTACTGGTAGTTATCCACAGGTACTAGCTGGACTGCGAGCCAGCTAGTACCTGCATCGTGATTCAAGCAGGGCACGCGGGCTTAATTGCTATACACCGCGCGCCCTGCTTGGACCGTGACTGGCCCATCAAACAACTAAACAGGAGAACTATGAATGCTAATTAGTAAAGACCACCTGCGCGCATTACACACAGTAAGCAAGGACCAAACTCGGCCGCTACTGACAGTCATTGATATCAAACGAGACGGCGATGAAATAGTTGCGGCGTCAACGGACGGCTACATCCTTACCGAAGTACGCCAACACGCAGAGGACGCCGATCAATACCCCGAAACCAACGGAAGCCCGTCCATTGACAATGTGCGCATCACGGGTGCCACAGCTGCGAAGTTGAAGCCGATGATGAAACCACAGAAGCTCTTACCAGTTCTCGCCTACGCCAACGTCACCAAGTCAGGTGTGATCATCACTGACCTAGAGCACACCACTGTGTTCAATGATCACCAAGTAAGCGGGAACTTCCCTGATTACAAAGAGCTTATTCCGCCAAGTGACACTGCAATCGCGACAGTAAAGCTCAATCCTGAGTTCCTTACAAACGTACTTAAGGCGTTCAAAGGTATCGATAGTGTCACTCTCGAACTCTTCGAAGGAACGGCCACACCTGTAGTCATTCGTTCAAACAGTAGTGACGTGGAAGTTACCGGCGTCGTTATGCCACTAAAGAGCTACAACTAAACGGAGACCTCATGAATGAAAGACCTATATAGAAAACTGAAACACAGGCTCGGCTTCTGTCCACGTCAGCAAGCGCAACACCCATGTTCTGGGCGAGCAGGAAGATGCGGTTGGTTGTGACATACCGAGTCCGACCTGAAACAAGAGTATTGAAGGTCGCCGGGTACTTCTGTGATCTATGCGATAAGCAGATTCTTGTAGCCAAATGGGTATTCAACCGCGAACCGCGCAAGCAGAAGACCCACTATCACATTGACTGCCTCATTCAATTGGCAGACAACCACACTGCTCGCAAGAAGGCTGGTGTATGAGTGAACTCATCCAGAACAGCCGGCCACGCGAGAAGATCAACCCGAAAGAACTTGAGTGGGCTGAGCTACTAGATACAGCGCTGACACTACCTGGTGCCCTTGGGGCAACGTATAGCCGTTTTCGGCAGTACTCGCTGGGCAATCAAGTCGCTCTGTTTATGCAGGGCGCCACAGGCCCAGTAGCACCGTACAAGAAGTGGACCGAACTAGGACGACAAGTCCGCAAGGGTTCAAAGGCGATGGCTGTCCAAGTTCCGCTGATCTACAAAGAGGCGAACAAGGACGGCGTTCTCGAGAACCAGGTCAAAGGCTTCAAGTGGGTCAACAGCGTGTTTGAGCTGGCTGACACAGACGGTGACGAACTACCGCCCTACGAGCCCCCTGAGTGGTCTAGAGAGCGCGCAATGGGCACCCTAGGGATTCAACAGGTGGCGTTTGAGTCGATGAACGGCAACGTCCAGGGAATGTCACGCGGCAGTGAAGTAGCCATCAACCCGGTCGCAGCGTATCCGTTTAAGACATTGATCCACGAACTAGGTCACTGCGTCCTCAAGCACACGACACCTGAAGGCTTGGAAGAGTACCAATCTCACCGTGGAGTCATGGAATTTCAGGCTGAGGGGACCGCGTACCTGGCAATGAACGAGCTGAATGCTCTGGACCAGATGGACGCACCGGAGAGCCGTTCGTACATCCAAGGGTGGTTACGCGGCGATAAGCCAGATGACAAGGTGATACGCCAGGTGTTTACGGCTACAGATTTGATATTAAAGGCAGGGCGATTAGTAGAAAAAGGAGAGCAATAGAACATGAGTGGACCTGAGGACGCAATAAGACTCTCAAACGAGAGCTGGGTTAAAGTTGATCCACTAGACCTCGATATGCGTGAGTACAGTTGGCACCTGGACCGCAGCGGGTACGCAGCACGAGGTGGCTCAGGTCAGCGAATTATGCATCGGATCATAATGGCGCGAGTTCTCAAAAGGGCGCTCAGACCAGGTGAATACGTCGATCATGAAAACAACGTCAAGACTGACAATCGAAGATCGAATCTGCGAGTTGTAACGACGCAGCAAAACAACTGGAATAAAAGCAAGGCACCATCCGCGAAGTGGAAGTACATCGGCATCAACTTTGATTCGCGATTGAAGACACGTCCGTGGCGAGCGTATATCCGAGTAAACAGCATCGGCTACTACATCGGAACTTTCACATCGGCAGAAGAAGCCGCGTGGATGCACGATCAATGGGCACTAGTGCTCCATGGTGAATTCGCACAACTAAATTTTGAATACGAGAAGGTGGCCACACGATGATTGAAATCCCAACTGATCCAGTGAAGATCGTCATCGATAAGTCGCGCACTTTTGGACAGAAAATCGCATTGCAATTGATGGATGAAAATCACATAATAAGCGTCGAGGATTCAACTGATCGGAATTCACTGCAACGACGACACGTCGCGTACATTTCACGGTTGTCCAGCGAGCCCAAACCAACACTTAAAGTTAGCAAGCAGCTAGGGCAACTACTAACTGGACTATTGGCTTCCCGCCCTGCCAGTTGGTTGATCAAGAACCGGTAAGCGTCATAGACGTAGAACAGTACCTCTTGTGGCGGTACGGCCGGACCCAGCACCTGAACAATTTGAAGAACTACTAACCCGGCGAGCGTGTGGCAGAGCGGTATTGAATGCTAGGTAATCCTGAAGAAGCCGATGAGGGTGTGCACTAAGCGACACACGAGGTCACCTCCCGACCTGTAAACCTCCAAAACGAGTGGGTTCGACTCCCCTCCGCGCTTCCCGGTTTAGTAGTTCTCCATCACTGCAATTGGACTAGACATCGCCCTTACTCGGATGGTGTGTTCTGGGCGATGCCGATTGCGGTGATGGGCGTGCGAGTTACTGGGAACATGGCGTCCCCTCCTGGCTCGTGCGCTCAACTGCTTTGTAATCGCGGACTGGAATCTGTTCATCAATCGGTGAGCGGAATCATTCCACGATTTAGGAGGTGAGTTACTTGCCAAAAGGCATAGTCATTCCCGCAGACGAAGATGCACCAGTATTTGAAATGAACTTCAACTCTCTTGCGGACTACCAGCACGTTGTCGGTGGCAACATCGAAGCAATCGACCTGGACGCAATGAACGCATCGTTCTTCGCCAACGAGGAAAGCAAGTTAATCGGTCTACAGCTGAACCGACGTGCCACGCTCATGTGGTGGCTTGCGAGCCCGCAGATGAGACACCGTGATTCAATTGGCGGCGATGTCTGCCTGATCGGTCTGCCGGATGATGAGGGTGAAACGCAGGATGCACCCAGCGAACTGATCGCCCTGCTGCTCGACACGAAGTCCTACAAGGCTGAGTACCAGACAGTAGACGATAGCGATGCATTCAACGGCAACGCTATGACCTACATCGACTACTGGGAAGCAGTCAACGCCGCACTGGTCAAGTTCGACCGTTGGGCAGCCGTTGAGCGCGCCAGAGTAGTTCCAGCCTGAACGTGGAATAGCCCGCCCTAACCGGCGGGCTATTTCTAATGAAGAGCCCCCTGCTCACCGAGGTATAAGTACCTCAGGTGAGTCAGGGGGCGATAGGTAGATGGATTGTCCGGACTAGTCCTTGGCTGGGCTGTACCCGATTCTCCTTCCACGGATTCCTTGCGCTTTCACCACGACCTCATCGGCGATGAGCTTGCGAAATTCCGCAAGTGTGGTGACAACCTGGCGGGTGTTGCCGTTGTCCCTGATTTCCAGGGTGACGAGGTCGGAGGCTTCTTTCAAACCTGCAATCTCTGCCGGAAGAACGTCGAGAGACTTTGCCTCATCGACGGCCTTGTGCGACCTGACGATCAGCGTAACGAATGCATCTTCGTCCGCTTCAACGCCAGTTATGTCGCTTACCATCTTGCTTACTCTGGCCATTGCGATCACTTCCGATCTGTTTCTAGCGACAACGGGATGCCGTCACTCTGCGCATGATTATGGGCAAAGAGAATTATTTGTCAATATCGGTTTTCCATTCAATCTGAACGCGGTCTTTATCGAACCGGGTGCGCTTTCCATCGACATCGTAGAAAGGCTTTCGGGAACTCTTGCTAATCGTGATTTCGTTGATGAGCAGGTCTACAAGTGCGCGACGCCAGCCATCAGGTCTATCCATCCATGCTTCGCGTGCCGTCTCTCCTTCGTTCAGGGAGACGTTGAATTGAGCACGTTGCAACTTGTCCAACTCAGTGTCAATAAGTGCCTTACGAGCGCTTAGACGTTCCTGAGTGCGCTTTAGTTCGTCCTTGTTCAACGTGCCGTCCGTGTAGTCATCGAGCAGAACATCACGGCGGTTCTTTATCTCCACAGATTCCTGCCGTAGTTCAGCAATACGCTCTCTGTCTACTGAAGAAGTGCCAACTACATCTGACAGTTCAGGTGTCTCAATCCGACTTAGGACCGACTCTCTAATGAAGTGCTCAAGTGATCCAGCATCAACACACATGCCGCCACAAGTGTCCATCCGGCGTTCTGTCTCACTACTAGTGGGACACTGATACGTGCGCCTCATTGGTCGGCCTGGCGCATCTCGCTTGGTCATACCTCGCAGGTAGCCACCACAGCTGCACTTGAGGATTCCAGTCAGCATGTATTTCTTCGATTGAGGGCGACCGTTGTATTCGAGCTTGCGCAGGTCGATTACTAGCTGAATCTCAGCCCACTCTTCTTTCGTGAAGATGGCTGGCCAGTTGCCGTCGTACATCTTTCCCTCGTGCAGACGGATAGCAGCGAATCGCTCAGCCTTCATGAACTGGCGAATAGTCCCAACGTCCCAAAGCGAGCCGGCACGGGTGCGAATACCCTGCTCATTCAAGCGCCATGCAATCTCTCGGTAGCTGAAGCCTTGAACGAACCACTCCCCCATCTGCCTGACAACGGGTGCTTCAATCGGGTCGAGTGTCTTATCAAGCGTGTAGCCATAGGGACGCCTGGACCAGTGCGGTTCACCTGACTCGGCCTGTTGCTTTATCTTTCGGCTTACTCGGCGGGAACTGTCGGCACTGGACTTGTTAGCTAGAGCGACCATGATGCGGGCCATAGTGCGTCCCTGTGAGGTGGAGAGGTCTATGTCGCCTTGGACTGTGGCGAATACCAGCGACGGCTTGTCCTCGTAAATGCGGATGACTCGTTCGAGGTCTGAGGGTTGGCGCCAGAGTCGGTCTATGTCGTAGGCAACGAAGCCATCTAAGTAGCCTGATTCAAGGTCGGCCAGAAGCTTCTCAAAGGCGGGACGGACCACCGCTCTCTTGTAGGCACTGAGGTTGTTATCTGTGTAGCTCTCGACAATCTGCCAGCTGCGGCGAGATGCCTGCTCAGCGTTGTCCTGCTGCTGCCTGGCGACGCCTAGGGCCTCTCCCTGGACATCTAAACTGATTCGGTTGTATGCACCAATTCTCGGATTCATCAGGGGTATATCTCACTTTCAGCGCTGACTATGAGGCCTCCCCGACGCCCTGTCAAGTACCGACGTATGGAAGCATGTACAGGTCACTGGAGATCTCCTCGTCGCTCTCAAGACTGAAACCGGTGTCGAGCACGACGTAGTCGACCCAGATGCGGAGCGCGTTGATGGTGCGCGTCACCCGCTCGGTGGAGAGCTCGGGCCAGCGGGATGGCCGCCCGATGCCGGTGAGCACCCAGAAGGCTCCCTGCGGTGAGTTGTAGCGCTGCGCGATGCGCTCGAACTCGGACCGGGTGAAGCTGTCCGAGCCGGCCAGGCGGCACGCGGCGGCGAAGCCCGGCGCCTCGTCGAGCATCCCCAGGCACGGTGCCACCGAACCGCTGTAGGTGTCGATGTCCGCCAGGGCGACGGTATGCCCGGCAGCGGCGATTTCCGCCGCGATGTTGATCGCCAGGGTGGTGCGCCCCGGGGCGCCGGCCGGCCCCCAGACGGCGATGACCGTGCCCTGCCGTTTTGTGCCGGGCAAGCCCGCCGGATCACCGACACGCAGCGGAATGGCGACCCCGGCGCCGATCAGCGCTTCAGTCTCGGCCCAGTCGGCGGCGGCGTCGACCACGTCGAAGAGGCCGAGCACGGCCGCATTGCGTCGGTCCTGGTCGTTGGCGGCGAGCGCGATCACCCGGGCGCCATGGGCGTCGCAGGCGGTGATCAGCTCGGCCGTGAGCGTGCTGCGGCCGGCTCCGACGATCACCACCTCGGGCGCGCGCTGCCGCAGGGCGAGGATCACTTCGCCAGCAGTCGTCGAACGAGCCACAATCACATGGCCCTGCTCGATGATGTCGATCAGCAGACGGTCTTCGGTGTTCCGGTCGAGTGCCAGTGCGATGGTGGCCACGTTTACTTCTCCAGCGGTGCGTTGACGGGCACGACCGCGATGGCATCACGGTTCGCGATGGACTCCAGCACCGCCGCGACGGCTCCCTTCGGCACCAGGATCTCAAGTGTTCGGATGCCGCCGCCCGCCACGAGCCCCGTGGGCTCGACCAGACGCACGACCGCGGCCTGGTCGACGAGCACCGTCGGCGGCCCGAACGTGTTCGGGTCCGTTTTGCGGGCGGACCAGACGTCGACCACGGAGCCGGGACCGATGTTCGAGGCCAGGGCGCTGGTCAGCTCAACGACCACGCTCGTGACCTCGGTGCCGGCGGTGCTCCCGACCGCGGACGCCGGCACGAGTTCCCCGGCGGCGATCGTGCGGGTGACGACCAGCCCGTCATCCGGCAGCCCGTCGGGGGTCACGTACAGGTCTCCCGTTACACCAAGCCGCACCTGCGTGGCCACGAGGTCGGATGCCTCCACTCGGTCCCCCACGGCGAGCGCCGAGCGCGCGGTGAACACCGCCGTGGTCCGGTCGGCGGCGGAGACGATCAGATAGACGCCTCCGACGGCGGCGACCACGAGCACCAGCCCGATCGCGAATCGCGGGTCGAACCAGAATCTCGGTCGTGCGTTCCTGGCGGTCGTGTTCACGGGCGCCTGCCTCCCCAATACTGACTCAATTGGTGCTGACTCGATGGAGCTGGATCGATGGAGCCGACTCAATAGTTTCGACTCGAAACTCCGTTTGACCCGGGAATCCGCCTCGACCTCCATCGTGGTCGTCTTCGCCCCCACGCGGGAAAGTTATCCACAGCCTCACTCCGCCCCGATTAGGGCCCGCCCGCCGACGGATAATCGATCCATGAACGATTCCGAGGCTGCCCCCAGTGTGGGCCGGTTCCTCACCCTGGCCGACACCGCTGAGATCCTTTTGCTGACGGTGGCCGAGGTACTGGAGCTGGTGCGCACCGGTGAGCTGCCGGCCATCCGGCTCGGCACCCAGAGCACCCCGGCGGGCGGCGCGGGCACGATCGGGTTCGGCAGCGCGGGCGTGTGGCGGGTCGAACGGGTCGTGCTCGAGTCTTTCATCGAGGCCAAGTACGAGGAGGCGCGGCGCATGTCGCTGTGGCAGCAGTCCGACTTCGGGAACATCCCCGAGCTGTCCGGCGGCACGATCATCCGTCCCGACGACTGACCCGGCGAGATTGATAAATATCGTCGTGTGGTTGTGTCGCTCCCGGAGGGTCAGGGCTGACTGTCCGGGACTGTTCATCCAGGCGGACCGCTGTCCCCGGCGTTGATCCGATTCCACGGAGATTCTTGGTCAAACAACCGTCCTCGAGCCCAAACGGAGTGTTTAGACTGAAATCTCCGTCGAATTCGTTCGGACGAGTTGCTGCGGGCCGCGAACGCGAAAGACTCGGCGGCTCAGCGCGGACGGTTGGCGCAGAGGTTTAGGGCAGAGGGTTAGGGCAGCCGAACGAGCTGGATCTCGGCCACCGGCACGATGCGGTACTGGTGCACCTCCGCTTCGCGGCGCAGGGTGCCCGGCGCGTGCAGGGCCAGGTCGATGTGGTCCCGGCCCACCCTGTCGATAGTGCCGGGGAGCACACCGGCACGGGTGTGCACCTCCACGTTGGAGCGCCGTCGGCAGAGGTCTCGCAACACGAACGCCAGGCCGATGCGGTCCACGACCCGGGCTGCGGATTCGGGCTCGGTGCCGAGCGATCCGGGGATCTCCCCCCGGCGCAGGACGACCCCGGCCACGGCGGCCAGCGGGAGCACGCACTGGGAACCGGCGGAGACGGAGTCCAGCAGGTCACCCGCCAGCCAGTCCCGCCCGAATGTGGTCGGCCGCACGGCGATCGTCTCCCCCGTCGCGAGAACGATCCGCAGCACACCTGCACCGGGGACCGACCCGGTCCAGGGCTCTGATCCTCTCCGGGGATCTGCGGCGACTTCGGGAGTGCGCGCGAGGCTGGTCAATCGGTTACGCAGGGACAGCCGACCCAGGCGCAGCCGTTCTTCTTCGGCGCGCAGGTCGATCTCCTCGGCGTGCAACTCGTGTTCGAGCTGCCCCTCGAGGTCGTCGAACAGGTTGTCCCAGCGCACAGTCCCGAAGTTAGCCCGCGCGACCGACATCCTGCCCGGGTTATCCACAGGACTTAAAAGCACTCGACACCACCGTTCCCGGCTGATTGAGTGTCGAGCACGGCCCGTACCCCCCGCGTGGGGGTGCCTGACCCTCGCCAACACCTGCTCCACCGATTGTCTGCTCCATCGCACGCCGGATCCACCCGAACCCCTTGAACCACCCGATTGCCACGGCAGGTGTGCCGCCGGCAGCGGACTCACGCACCTCGGAGGAGTCATGAGCGATCCAGCCAACACCCCGGCACGCCATCCCCGGTCAAGGGACAACAAGTTCGTCCAGGACGACTTCTTCGGCCACCAACCGAGCAGCAGGGACCAGCTGCCAGACCCGGAGCCACTGCTGGTCAACCTCACCCGCTGCGTGATCGAGGTGCTTGCCGGCGCCCGAGAGCTTGACCAGCTCGCCCGGTGGGTCAGCGACGACGTTTACCGGCACCTGCTGAAACGGGTGGTGCTTTCGGCACGGGCGCGCGCCGTCAAGGGGCAGAGGGCCCAGCGGCCCGCGTTCACGATCGGGCGGGTCACGATTTCCGAGCCGCGAGACGGCGTGATCGAGGCCGTCGTGATGGTGCACAGTAAGATTCGCGTTCGCGCCGTGGCCCTTCGCCTGGAAGGAATGGACCAACGCTGGCGGGCCAGCGCCATCAACGTGTTGTGACAGCCGGCTCTGCGGGAGAAATGAGCCCTCGCCCCGGGGGCGCGCTCCGAGGGAGTGCTCCCGCTGCCGAGGTAGGCGCGCAGTGAACCGCGACGCGACTCGAACGTGTGTGACCGCTGCGGACCAGCGCGGGACCAGCGCGGAGGTCCGGCCCGGCGGATCGATTCTCCCACGCTGGCCACAAGACCCGCCGGATGCGCGGCAGCGCTCCAGCAGTTCAGACCCCCGTCGCCCTCCGCCGCGCAGCCCGAACGAATTCGACGGATAGAGCAGGGGAGCCGAGATTTCGCCGGAATCGACCCGATAAACCCCGAAAAGGCAGTCTTATCGGAGAATCTCCGTCGAATTCGTTTCTCGCACGCGGAGCCCCGCCGTGATGAACGGCGTCCACGCGGTGCGGGCGGCTCTGGCCTCCGGGGGCCCCTCCACCGTTCGATGAGGGCTTACGGACCTGACCGGGCTACTTCTTGCCCTGAGCGCGCCGTTCGGAGCGATTGACCGGAGCGGGCTTCGAGTCGTCGCCGCGCTGGCCGAACGTGCCGCGCTGGGGCGGTCCGGCCGCCACGTCCGTCTCCGCCTCATCGTCGGGAGCCGCGGCGCTCGCCCGGCGGGCACGGTCGGTAGCGGCCTGTTGGATCTGTCCACGCTGGTTGCGTACCTCGACTCCGCCCGAATCGCTCGGGGCGGTGTAGCTGAGCTTCTCCACCGCGGACGCGGCAGGGGCGAGCCCCTTGGCGGCGACGACGGGACCGGCGACGGCGCCGGGGGCCTGGCTGACCTCGACCTCGAGGTTGAACAGGAAACCGACGGTCTCCTCGCGGATCTGGCCCATCATCTGCTGGAACATGACGAAGCCCTCGCGCTGGTACTCCACCAGGGGGTCGCGCTGGGCCATGGCGCGCAGGCCGATGCCGTCCTTCAGATAGTCCATCTCGTACAGGTGCTCGCGCCAGCGGCGGTCGATGACCGACAAGACGACGCGGCGCTCGAGTTCACGCATCGCCAGTGAACCCAACGACTCTTCTCGGTGCAGGTAAGCGACCTTGGCATCCGAGAGAATCTCACGGCGCATGAAGTCTCGGTTGATCTTGCCGCGGTTGCCGGCCTCGGCGACGACCTCGTCAATGGTCAGCCCCACCGGGTACAACGTCTTAAGCTCGGTCCACAGGGCATCGAAGTCCCAGTCGTCGCCGTTGCCTTCGCCTGTGTGCACCTCGAGCACCTCGTCGACGACGTCTTCCAGGAAGCGCTGCGTGCGCTCGTGGAGGTCGTCGCCCTCCAGGATGTGCCGACGGTCGCCGTAGATCGCCTCGCGCTGACGGTTCAGAACGTCGTCATACTTGAGCACGTTCTTGCGGATCTCGGCGTTGCGGCCCTCGACCTGCGCCTGCGCGCTCCGGATGGCTCGGCTGACGACCTTGGATTCGATCGCCATGTCGTCGGGAATCCCCTGGCGGCCCATCAGGCTCTCGGCGGCGCCGGCGTTGAAGAGGCGCATCAGGTCGTCGGTCAGCGACAGGTAGAAGCGACTCTCGCCCGGGTCACCCTGGCGTCCGCTGCGACCGCGCAGCTGGTTGTCGATGCGGCGCGACTCGTGCCGTTCGGTGCCCAGCACGTAGAGGCCGCCGGCGTCGACGACCTTCGCGGCTTCCACGGCGACCTCGGCCTTGACGGCGTCGAACACGTCGTCCCAGGCGGTCTCGTAGTCTTCGGGGGTTTCGACCGGACTCAGGCCTCTCGCGTTCATCTGGGCGACGGCGAGGAACTCGGCGTTGCCGCCGAGCATGACGTCTGTGCCTCGACCGGCCATGTTGGTGGCGACGGTCACCGAGCCCAGACGTCCGGCCTGCGCGACGATCGCGGCCTCCCGGGCGTGGTTCTTGGCATTGAGCACCTCGTGCCGCACGCCCTTCTTGGCGAGCAGGCGCGACAGGTATTCGCTCTTCTCGACGCTCGTCGTGCCGACCAGGACCGGCTGCCCCTTCTCGTGCCGGGCGACGATGTCCTCGACGACCTGGCCGAACTTAGCCTCTTCGTTCTTGTAGATCAGGTCGGACTGGTCGATGCGCTTCATCGGCTTGTTCGTGGGGATGGACACCACGCCGAGCTTGTACGTGCTCATGAACTCGGCCGCCTCGGTCTCCGCGGTACCGGTCATGCCGGACAGCTTCGAGTAGAGCCGGAAGTAGTTCTGCAGGGTGACCGTCGCCAGGGTCTGGTTCTCCGCCTTGACCGCGACGCCCTCCTTGGCCTCGATCGCCTGGTGGATACCCTCGTTGTAGCGACGGCCCATCAGGATGCGCCCGGTGTGCTCATCGACGATCAGCACCTCGCCGTTCATCACGACGTAGTCCTTGTCTTTCTTGAACAGGGCGTTGGCCTTGATCGCATTGTTCAGGAATGAGATCAGCGGGGTGTTCGCAGACTCGTAGAGGTTGTCGATGCCGAGGTAATCCTCGACCTTTTCGATGCCGGGTTCCAGCACGCCCACGGTGCGCTTCTTCTCGTCGACCTCGAAGTCGACGTCGGGGATGAGCCTGGTCGACAGGCTCGCGAACTCGGTGAACCAGCGGTTGGCCTCGCCGGAGGCCGGACCGGAGATGATCAGCGGCGTGCGCGCCTCGTCGATCAGGATCGAGTCGACCTCATCGACGATGGCGAAGTAGTGCCCGCGCTGCACCATGTCGGCGGCCTGCCAGGCCATGTTGTCGCGCAGGTAGTCGAACCCGAACTCGTTGTTCGTGCCGTAGGTGATGTCGGCCAGGTACTGCTCGTGGCGCTGGGCCGGCGTCTGGCCGGACAGGATGCAGCCGGTGGTCATGCCGAGGGCACGGAACACGCGACCCATCAGCTCGCTCTGGTAGCTGGCGAGATAGTCGTTGACCGTGATGATATGCACGCCGCGGCTGGTGATGGCGTTCAGGTAGGCCGCCGTCGTGGCCACGAGGGTCTTGCCCTCACCGGTCTTCATCTCGGAAATGTTGCCGAGGTGCAGGGCCGCCCCGCCCATCAGCTGCACATCGAAGTGGCGCAGTCCCAGGGTGCGGGTCGAGGCTTCACGCACGGCGGCGAACGCCTCGGGCAGCAAGTCGTCCAGCGACTCACCACCCGAATAGCGCTCACGCAGCACCACGGTCTCGTTCTTCAGCTCCTCATCGGTGAGGTGGCTGAAGTCATCTTCCAACGCGTTGGTGGCCTTCGCATACTGCTCGAGACGGCGCAGCAGACGCCCTTCACCAACACGAAGTACTTTTTCCAGAATTGAGGCCACGAATGCACTCCACTAGTCGTCACGGCGTGTGCACACGCCTGTCGTCGTTGCCGCACGCTCACAGCGTCCGGCATGCGGCAACTATAACAAGGCTAGACGGTCAGTTGCTGCGCTCCCGGGAGGGCGGCACGACCTCCCCGGCCTCATCGGCGTTCTCGTCCAGTTCGATCACGCCGTAGTCCCAGCCCTTGCGACGGTAGACGACGCTCGGACGCTTGGTCACGGCATCCTGGAACAGGTAGAAGTCGTGGCCGACGAGTTCCATGAAGTAGAGGGCGTCGTCGACGGTCATCGGTGCGGCCGCGAAAACCTTGCGGCGGATGACGACGGGGTTGTAGACGTCGTCCGGTTCTTCGGTCGCCGGAGTCTCCGCGCTCACGACGGGGATTGCTCCGGTGCGCACCCGCTCGAGCACCTCGGCGTCGGCCGGCTTGATGTCGACCACGCTGAAATCGACGGATGCCGCGTCGTGCAACGAGATGGGACGGTGGGCCCCGCCACGGTGCAGCTTCTGGCGGTCCTTGGCGCGGCGCACCCGTTCGAGCAACCGCCCCAGGGCGACGTCGAACGCCGCGTACTTGTCGGAGCCGTCGGCTTCGGCTCGCACGATCGGCCCCTTGCCGATCAGGGTCAGTTCGACCCGGTCGTTGCCCGTGGCACCGTTCTTCTCCCGGTGGCGACTCAGCTTGATCTCGAGAGCCAGCGCCTTCTCGGCAAGACCGGCGACCTTCTCGGCCTTCTCGGTGGCATACTCCCGGAAACGATCAGTGATCCCTAGGTTTCGTCCAACGATGTTAGTTTCCATGACGACCTCCAGATCTGGCGAACCGCCCATATCTGGGCGATTATTACGCGCCTTCACGACCACCGTAGCCGTGCGCGCCGGATAAGTCACAGCCTTTTGTCAATCTGTTTCCGATGAACTTTCGGCAACGGGGAAACGACGGCGTGTTTCCGCCAGAGTGGCCACGCCGACGACCTCGCCGCCCGCAGCGAGCAGGGCACGTCGCACCTCGAGCACGGTTGCCCCAGTGGTCAGGATGTCGTCGACGACCAGGACACGGAGGCCGGACAACGACCGGTTCGCGACCAGCGAACCCGTGCGATTCCGCCCTCGCTCTGCGCTGCCCAGTCCGACCTGGTCCTGCGTCTCGCCCACGGTTCGGAGCAACCGAGTCGGCCGGAGCCCCGAGTGACCGAGCAGCAGCTCCACCGGGTGATAGCCACGGATGCGCCACGCCTGCTGTGACGAGGGAACGGTCACGAGGTGCACCCCGGCACCCTCCGGTACGGGGGCCAGCGCCGCAGCCACGGCGGCCCGGAGCGGACCGGCCAGCGCGCCGGCGGCATCCGTTCGGCCACCGTCCTTGAACGCTCCCAGGACCCGCCTGGCCACGCCGGAGTAGTCCAACGCGGACCACACCAGGACACCCGATCGTTCGGAGCTGTGCGCCCGCGGTGCCAGGGCTGCCCGGCAGACCCCGCACAGGGCCCGGTCGGGCATGCCGCAGCCGCTGCACTCGGTGGGCATCAGAACTGCCCACGCGTCGAGGGCAGCCCGGGAGAGGCCGGCTGGAGGGCGCATCCCGCCATCGTGGGGCCAGGCCCGGCCGGCTCGGGCGCGGGGCTCGAACCGGTGCAGAACCGGCTTCCGCACGAGCGGTGGAGGGGCTACCCGCCGATGCCCTGCTGGGTGGCCAAGAGGGCGACACCGCCGAGTCGTTCCTGCCAGCCGGCACCGCGCTGCACCAGGAGTCCGCCCGTGGACGAGAGCGCACGCAGGTCACGCAGGTTGTTGCTGCCGACCATGGTGACGCTGTCCGGCGCGGACTCGAGGCGCGTGGTGAGTCCACCCAACTGCAGGGCCACGATCCGTTCCTCACCGCTGGGCAGGCGGGTCAGGCAGGCCACGGTAAGTTCGTCGATCCAGGCCGCGTCCACGGCCGTTCCTCCCGGCGCGGCCAGAAGCACCGCGTCGCCCAGCACGACCGGGGTGCGCTTGTCCCGGGTGATGGCGCTGACGACGAATCGGCTGTCCTTGCCCGACTGGAGCAGGGCGATCAGCCGAGTGCCGTCCCGCGACACGCGCAACGACTGGATCGCCGAGGCTTCCGGCCACGGTGTAGGGACAGCGGTCGCTTCGCCGTTCGGGCCGTACACGAACAGTTCACCGGGGCGCGCGGCGGGCACCGACCAGACGAAGCCGTAATTGTCGATGGCCGGCGCGATCAGCCCCTGGCGGGGATCGAGCTGCACCGGGTCGTCACCGACCCTGACGCCGTACACTCCCGTTCCCGTCAGCACGGCGGCCGCGGTCTGACCGGGCGAGAGGGTGACGGAGGTCGGGTCCAGGGCGACGATCGAGTCGGACAATCCGGCGATCGGGCTGATCGAGGAACCGCTTGCCGCCAGGAATCCGAATTCGCCCTCGCGCAGGATCAGCGCCCGGGCGTCGACGCGGGAATTCACGGTCGGGGCGTTCGCGCTCAACTCGGCGATGTCCTGCAGGTTGCGGTTGACGGTGATGGTGGCGGACAGCCCGGGCGGGAGGCTGTTGGACAGCTGGGCCATCATTCGCTGCAGAGTGACCCGGTCGGCGTTCAGCGCTTCGCTGTTGAGGTCGACCTTGGCGTCCCTGGCGATGACCTGCACGGCATCGGCGGTGAGCTTGGTGCCGTCGGGGAACGCCGTCACGACGGCTCCGGCGAACCAGGGGCTCGGGCCGTCGAGCAGTCCGTTGACGATCTTCGTCAGGGTGGCCCCACTGCGCGGGTACCAGCGCAGATCAGGCACCAGGTAGCTGAAGCCCGGGTCGAAGAAGTAGAGCGCCTGGGCGGTGAAGACATCTTGAAAGATGTTCCGATCGACGACCGTGCCGTTCGGGGCCGCGCCGATGCGCCACTGGCCGCCGACCTGCACGAACTGGTAGCGCAACGCCACCGCGGTGGGCGACTCGACCTCGCGGTACTCGCCGCGCTCATCCACCTCGGCGACCGGATTCACCGAGAACTGCATCTGACCCTCGCCGACGGAGACGATGCTGCGCCCGGTGGCGTCGTCGATGGTCACCCCGGAGTCGGGCTCCCAGGAGCTGCTGTAGTTCGGAGCCAGGAACTCCCGCGCTATCGCGTAGTCATTGTCGGGGCTCGTCGCCGCGTCGATGAAGCCGCGCAGGATAGCCTCGGGGGTGACGTCCTTCTGCGGTCGCGAGGGCAGGAACACGGGTGCCGGGGTGGCGCCGGGCTGCACGGTCTGCCCCGCGCGCACGCCTCCGTCTCGCGGGATTCCCGCGCATCCGGTCAGGGCCACCGCGAGCGCGATCAGGCCGGCGAACATCCGGGTTCGACTACGCATAGTGCCCTCCCTTTTCTCCGGCGGCCGTGCCACCGCCCGCATCGGCCGGGGGCAGCGGGCTCGGCGAGCTCGACAGCGTTCCGTTCGCGCTGCGCGGCAGGGTCAGCCGGAAGCACGACCCCTCCCCCGGGTGCGACCAGACCTGCAGCCAGCCGCCGTGCACGACGGCGTCTTCGAGGGAGATCGACAGGCCGAGGCCGGTGCCGCCGATGGTTCGCTTGCGCGACGGGTCGGCCCGCCAGAACCGGTCGAAAACGTGGGCCATCTCGGCCTGGCTCATACCCATGCCGTAGTCGCGCACCGACAGGGCCACCGCGCTCTCGTTGCTGTCGACGGACACGATGATCGGCTTGCCCTCTCCGTGCTCGATGGCGTTGCCGATCAGGTTGTGCATGATGCGGCGGATGCGGCGGGGGTCGACGTCCGCGTCGAGGTGCCCGCCCGGTGCCACCAGGGTCAGCACCGTGCCCTTGGAGTCGCCGAGCGAGCGCAGCCCTTCGATGGCGTCCTCGGCCAGGTGCACCAGGTTCGTGGGCTCGGTCTCCAGCTGCACCGACCCGGCGTCGTATTTGCTGATCTCGAGCAGGTCGCTCAGCAGCAGCTCGAATCGCTCGACCTGCGTGTGCAGGAGCTCGGCCGTGCGTTCGACCGCCGGCGGGAACGTGGCACGGTGGTCATAGAGAACGTCGCCGGCCAGCCGGATCGTCGTCAGCGGGGTGCGCAGCTCGTGCGAGACGTCCGACACGAAGCGCTGCTGCACCTCGGACAGGTCGGCGAGTTCCTTGATCTGGCTCTGCAGGCTGTCCGCCATGCCGTTGAAGGAGCGGGCCAGCGTCGCGATGACGTCTTCACCTTTTTCCGGGATGCGCACGCCGAGGTCACCGGAGGCCAGCCGCGCGCTGGTGGCCGCGGCCACGCGGATCGGGGTGACCACGAAGCGCACTACGATCCAGGTCACCCCGCCGATCAGCAGGATCAGCACCAGGCCGGCGATGCCGAGGGTTCGCTGCACGAAAGCCAGGGTTGCCTCGGCGTCGGCCAGGCTATACCCGATGTACAGCTCGTACCGGCCGGCGACCGGCACGGTGAGCTGGGAACCGACGACGATGCCGGGAACCTGCGCGCCGTCATCCGTCGCAAGCGTCACCGACTGCCAAAACTGCTCCTCGGCTTTCTCCTGCACCTGGAGGCGGAGAGCGGGCGTGATCACGCCGGTCGAATCACCGAATGACGAGGAGTCCTGCGGCGCCACGGTGGAGGCGTCCTGCCCGGGAGATCGGAAGATGGCGATCATCTGGGATGAGGATGCCGCGGTAATCAGGGTGCGGCCGGAGCCCACCAGGGTCTGCACCTCCACCCGATCCGCGGCGTCGGAGGCGTCGAAGATGCCCTGCGCGGCGGTCGTGGCCCGGTTCGAGTCGACGAGCACCTGGTTCAGTCTTGATTGAAACAGGTCGTTGCCCACACTCGCGGAGATGTAGACCCCGACCACCATGATGGCCATGCCGGACAGCGCCACCGTGATGGTCACCGTGCGGAACTGCAGCGAGGAACGCCACAGTGCGCCGATCCTGGCCGGCCAGTCCCGCCAGTCCCGCCAAACGCTGCGGTCGTACCCGGTGCCACCGAACACGAGGAACCTAGCCGGCCGCGCCGGCCCGATAGCCGACCCCGCGTACCGTCATGACGATGCGAGGGTTGTCCGGGTCGTCTTCGACCTTGGCGCGCAAACGCTGCACGTGCACGTTGACGAGGCGGGTGTCCGCCTTGTAGTGGTAGCCCCAGACCTGCTCCAGGAGCATTTCCCGGGTAAAGACCTGCTGGGGCTTGGACGCAAGTGCCAGCAGCAGGTCGAATTCGAGCGGGGTGAGGTTGATCTGCCGCGAACCGCGCCGCACCTCGTGCCCGGCAGCATCGACGACCAGGTCCCCGATCTGCAGGTTGGCGGGGATCTCCGATGAAATCGGGCGCAGGCGCGTGCGGATCCGGGCGACCAGTTCCTTCGGGTTGAACGGCTTGACCATGTAATCATCAGCGCCGGACTCGAGGCCCTTCACGACATCCGTCGTGTCGGTTCGCGCGGTGAGCATGATGATGGGCGTGCCGGATTCGGCGCGGATCTGGCTGCAGACCTCGATGCCGTCGAGACCGGGCAACATCAGGTCCAGCAGAACCAGATCGGGCTTGACGGCGCGAAAGACTTCCAGGGCCAGGGAGCCGTCGGCGCAGAAGACCGGCTCGAAGCCCTCGGCGTGCAGCACTATGCCGATCATCTCGGCCAGCGCGGTGTCGTCGTCTACGACAAGAATGCGTGAGTTCATCAAACCGTTTTCCGCTCAGTCACCCAAAATACCCCGGTGAGTCATGCAATCACTGGCTCAAGAGTAGTCGACGGCGCCGCAGGAAAGCTCAACGCGCTCATTCCACACCGAGGTATGCCAGCATAGGTTTCGTGACCGACCCGCAGAACTGGCACTCCCCGACCGATGACGGGCGCAGCATCCCGGTCGGCGACGAGCAAAAACCGTCCCTCGCGCCCTCCGGTTTTGTGCCCCCGGCAAAACCGACCGGTGCTCCCGGTGCGGAAACGCCGCCGGTCTGGGGTCCCCCACCGACCTGGACGCCCCCACCCAGACCGGGGCTGATCCCCCTGCGCCCGCTGAGTTTCGGAACCCTGCTGTGGGCGCCGTTCCAGGTTCTGCGCCGCAACCCGAAGGCGACCTTCGGCAGCGCCCTGCTCGTTCAGGCGGGCGTCGCCCTGATCGCCGTCGTCATCGTGGGTCTGGTCTCCTACTTCGCGCTCGCACGGGTAGAGAACTCTCCGCTGGAGGACCGCGACGCGCTCGAGGCCGGCGCGACCCTCAGCATTGTGCTCTCGGCCATCGTGCCGCTGGCTCTGGCGGTGGTCGCATCCGCTCTGTTGCAGGGCGTCATCGTGATCGAGGTGGCCCGCGCCACGCTCGGCGAGAAGCTGCGGTTGGGCGCCCTGTGGCGCGCCGTGCTGCCGCGCCTCTGGCCGCTGGTGCTCTGGACCCTGATGCTGAGTTCGGCCCTGATCGCGGCCATCGCCCTCGTGGCCGGACTGGTGGTGTTCTTCGTCTCCCTCGGCGGAGCGGGCGTGGGTCTGGCGGTGGTCACCGGCATCCTCGGCACGGTCGCCCTGCTCGCGCTCGGCATCTGGCTGTTCACGAAGACCTCGCTCGTGCCGAGCGTTATCGTGTTGGAAAGGCTCGGCATCCGGGCGGCGGTGGGGCGGTCCTGGTCGCTGACCCGCGGATACTTCTGGCGCACGTTCGGCGTGCAGTTCCTGGTCGCGACGGTCGTGAACGTCGTCTCCCAGATTGTGACGACACCGCTGTCGCTCCTGTTCGGTGCCGCCATCTCCGTGGTCGACCCGAACGCCGCCTTCGATGCGTACCTCCCGTCGGTCATCCTGTACGTTCTTACCATCCTCATCGGCCTGGTGCTCGGCGCCGTAGCAGCCGTGGTGCAGTCGGCCGCGACCGCCCTGATCTACATCGATCTGCGGATGCGCAAGGAAGGCCTCGACCTCGAGCTGGCCCGATTCGTCGAATCGGCCGCCGGCGCCGGTGTAGACCCCTACCGCTCGAAGCCGGCACACGCCTCGGAGGCTGCCTGGGCATGATCGCAGGGTCGCACATCCACACGGTGATCCGGGCGGCGATACCGGTCGATCCCGGCGCGCCCGAAGCGCGGAAGTGGCTGCGGGAAGAGCTGGCCAAGGCTCCGTACGAGGCCGCCAAGCCCACCTGGTTCGACCGGTTGTCGACATCGATTCTGGACTGGTTCGCCTCCCTCACCGCGCCGTCGGCCGACGGTTTCGCCGCGTGGGTGCCCCTGCTCCTGACCGTGGCCGTGGTGGTCCTGGTCGTCGCCGCCCTCCTCATTTTCGGCCTGCCCCGGCTCAACCGGCGCAGTCGGCTCGCGTCCGTCCTCTTCGGCGTCGACGACCGTCGCGGCGCCGCCGACCTGCGTCGTGCCGCGCTGGCCGCTGCCTCCCACCGGGACTGGAACCTGGCGAGTGCGGAGATGTTCCGGGCGCTGGCGCGCGGACTGTCCGAGCGCACCATCCTGATCGTGACGCCGGGCACCACCGCGCACTCCTTCGCGGCGCGGGCCGCCGAGGCCCTCCCCGGCGAACGGGTGCGACTGAGCGAGGCGGCCGAGCTCTTCGACGGGGTGCGCTACCTAGGGATCGACGGCACCGAGCAGCGCTTCCTGGCCCTGGCGGCGCTCGAGAGCGACCTGCGGACCGCCCGGCCGCCACAGCTCGAGGACCCAGCCCCGACGAAGCAGCCATGAGTCTTCTCATACAAACGGCCTCACCGTCGGCCGAGAACGCCGTCTCCTCCACACCGACCCTGCGCGAAGCCGGGCGCCGGGCGCGGTACTGGCTGCTCGCCGGCGTCGGCGCACTGATCGTCGCCGTCGTCAGCACTGTCCTCGCGGCGGGCGGCGGCGTGGGCGGTAAGCCCCTCGAGGCCGACAGCGCGGCCCCAGCCGGCGCGCGGGCGCTCGTCGAGGTACTCCGCCGGCAGGGTGTCGACGTCACCGCGGCCGACACCCTCGCGGAGGCGCGGAGCCTGGCCGGCGCCGCCGCCGACCCCACTGTGTTCTTCTTCGACGAGAGCGGCTACCTCACCGACGACCAGCTGAGCGCGATGTCCGCCCTGGCTCCGCGCACGGTGGTGGCCTCCCCCGATTTCCTGGCGTTGCAGACGCTGACCCCCTCGGTGGGCTTCGGCGGCGTGTCCCAGACCACGGTGTCCCGTGCCGCCTGCACGGTCGCGGCCGCCGTCAAGGCCGACAAGCTCTCCCCCGGCGGTTCCACACTCACGATCCCGGCCGACGCCACCGAGCTGAGCGGATGTTTCACCTCGGGAGAGAACGCCTTCGCCCTGGTCGAACAGGCCACCGCCGACCGGACACTCACCCTGCTCGCCGACGGCACCCTGTTCAGCAACGAGCAGATCGGCCAGGCCGGCAATGCCGCTCTCGCACTCAACCTGCTGGGCGCGGGCGACGCGCTCGTCTGGTACCTGCCGACGATCGCCGATGTGCCGGGAACCGGAACGCTGTCGCTCGGCGAACTGACGCCCGGTTGGGTCACCCCGACCCTGATCCTGCTGGTGCTGGTCACCGTGGCCGCGGCCGTCTGGCGTGGGCGGCGCTTCGGGCCTCTCGTCGCCGAGAACCTGCCGGTCACCGTGCGGGCCAGCGAGACGATGGAAGGCCGGGCCCGGCTCTACGCACGCAGCAACGCCCGCCTGCGCGCCCTCGACGCGCTGCGGGTCGGCGCCGTGCAGCGCCTTGCCGGCCAGGTCGGGTTGTCCCGGCTGGCGAGCCTCGACGATGTGATCGCCATGGTCGCCACCGTGGTCGACCGGCCGCCGGCCGACGTTCGGACCGTGCTGGTGGACGCCGTCCCGGCATCCGACTCCGATCTCGTCGCCCTCTCCGACCGCATCCAGGAAATTGAGCGGGCGACGGCCCGCGCGACCACGCCCCTGCCACCCGGAAGAATGGACTCATGAGCACTCATACCCCTGTCGATACCCTGCGAGGCTCCCTCGCCCAGGTCCGCACCGAGGTCGGCAAGGCCGTCGTCGGACAGGACGGCGCGGTAACCGGGCTGATCATCGCGCTGCTCGCCCGCGGCCATGTGCTGCTCGAGGGCGTGCCGGGCGTCGCCAAGACTCTCCTGGTGCGGTCCCTGAGCCACTCGCTCAGCCTGGAGACGAAACGGGTGCAGTTCACGCCGGACCTGATGCCGGGCGACGTGACCGGCTCACTCGTCTACGACGCTCGGGTGGGCGACTTCGAGTTCCGCAAGGGCCCCGTCTTCACCAACATCCTGCTGGCCGACGAGATCAACCGCACCCCGCCGAAGACCCAGTCGGCTCTCCTTGAGGCGATGGAGGAACGCCAGGTCAGCGTCGACGGGCTGTCCCTCCCCCTGCCGGACCCGTTCATCGTCGCGGCGACAATGAACCCGATCGAATATGAGGGCACCTACACGCTGCCCGAGGCCCAGCTCGACCGGTTCCTGCTCAAGCTCGTGCTTGACGTGCCGGAGCGCGACGCAGAATTCGAGGTGCTGCGGCGCCACGCCGAGGGCTTCAACCCCCGCGATCTGGCCGGTGCGGGCGTCACTGCGGTTCTCGGCGCGGAGGAGCTGGAGACGGCCCAGGCCGCCGTGGCAGCCGTGGGCGCCAGTCCGGACGTCCTCGCCTACATCGTCGACCTGGCCCGCGCAACGAGGAGCAGCCCGTCGGTCAAGCTCGGCGTCAGCCCGCGCGGCACGACCGCGCTGCTCGCCGCGGCCAAGGCGTGGGCCTGGTTGAGCGGCTATGACTCGATCACCCCCGACCATGTGCAGGCGATGGTGCTGCCGGTCTGGCGGCACCGCGTGCAGCTGCGGCCGGAGGCGGAACTCGAGGGCGTGTCCGTGGACGCGATCCTGCGTGCCGTGCTCGCCCAGGTGCAGGTGCCGATCTAAGTGACGCTCACCGGTCGGTTCGTTGCCCTCCTCGCGCTCGGCGTCGTGCCGATCGTGCTACTCGGGAGCACCCCGGGGATGGCGACGGCCGTGCTGGGACTGTGGGTGCTCGCCCTGGTGGGTCTCGGCATCCTGGACCTGGCCCAGGCCGGATCGCCGCGGAAGATCGTGCTCACCCGCAGCCTGCCCTCCCGAGTGCGCCTGGGCGAAAGCGTGACGAGCGACCTGTACCTGACCAACACCGGGGGGCGGCGACTGACCATGGTGGTGCGGGATGCCTGGCAGCCGTCGGCCGGGACGGGCAACAACCGCACGCCGCTGGTACTCCCTCCTGGCGAACGACGCCTGGTGTCGCTGCGAATGACGCCCACCCGGCGCGGCGAACGCCGGGTGGACCAGGTCACGGTGCGCTCGTTCGGGCCGCTCGGGCTGTGGGCCCGTCAGGCCACCCTCCGGGCACCGGGCCAGATTCGGGTGCTCCCGCCCTTCAACGCGCGCAAGCACCTGCCGTCGCGCATGACCCGACTCAAGGAGCTCGACGGGCGCACCAGCCTGCTCGTGCGCGGCCAGGGCACCGAGTTCGACTCCATTCGCGAATACGTGCGCGGAGACGACGTACGCTCGATCGACTGGCGAGCCACGGCCCGGCACAACGACGTCATGGTGCGCACCTGGCGCCCGGAACGAGACCGCCGGGTGGTCATCCTGATCGACAGCGGCCGCACCTCGGCCGCCCGCATCGACGACGAGCCGCGCCTCGACACGGCTTTCGAGGCGTCGCTGCTGCTCGCCGCGCTGGCGGCCGGGGCCGGCGACCATGTGGACTTCATCGCCTACGACCGTCGGGTGCGCGGCCGCGTGCAGGGTGCGCAGGGAGCGGAGCTCCTTTCGCGCATGGTCGACACCATGGCCCTGATCGAACCGGAGTTGATCGAGACCGACTGGTCGGCCGTTCCCGGGGAGGTGCGCGCGGTGACGAGCCGCCGGGCCCTGGTCGTATTGATCACATCGATCGACGCGGCCGGAGCCTCGAGCGCCCTGCTGTCGGTGCTCCCCCAGTTGACCCGCAGAAACACCGTGATCGTCGCATCCGTCACCGACCCAACCACCCTGGAGGCCACGCGCCCGCGCGGCAACCGGGAGGAGATCTACCGGGCGGCGGCCGCCGAACGGGCACTGCTCGACGTGGCCCGGGTCTCGGCCGCCATCCGACGCCAGGGCGCCGAAGTCGTCACCGGCTCCCCCGCCGACCTGCCACCCGCACTGGCCGACCGCTATATCGCACTCAAGGCCGCCGGCCGGCTCTAGGCGCTAGGCCGCGTAGATCCGGGTGCTGCCGGCCTCGAATTCGGCCAGGTCGCCGGTCTCACCCGCCCGCACGGCACGCCGGCCGAGCACGAGCATGTAGGCGAGGAAGGCGAGCAGGGCGGCCGCGCCGATCCCGATCTTCACCGTCCACGGCCACGGAGCCGGGGTGACGAAACCCTCGATCACCCCGGAGACGAAAAGCACGAAGACCAGACCGATGGCCACCGTCGAGAGGGCGCGGGCATCCTCGGCCAAGGCCTGCGCGCGCGTGCGCGCCCCCGGGGCGATCCAGGCCCAGAAGATGCGCAGTCCACCTGCCGCGGCCACGAAAATGGCGGTCAGTTCGAGCATGCCGTGCGGTGCAATGTACAGGAAGAACACGTCGCCCTTGCCGTAGGCGAACATGACTGCGGCCGTGATGCCGACATTCTGCGCGTTCTGCAGCACGATGTAGGGAACGTAGACGCCGAGGATCCCGAAGGCGATGGCCTGCGCGGCGATCCACGCGTTGTTGGTCCAGACCAAGCCGGTGAAGGATGCCGCGGGATTCTCCGAATAGTAGTTGACGAAGTCCTCGTTGACCAGTTTCTGCAGCTCGGCGTCGGAGCCGACGGCCGCCAGGGCCTCAGGGTTGCCGGAGATCCAGAAACCGTAAAGGCCCGCGACCACAATCGTCACCACCGCCACGGCAAGGGTCAACCACCGTAGGCGGTAGAGCGCGGCCGGCAATTGCAGCACGAAGAAGCTCGGGATCTGGGAAATAACGTTCGCGCTCGCCCCCGTGAAACGAAGCCTCGCCCGGGACAGCGCCACTGAGAGCCGGTCACCCTCCAGCGTCGAACCGGCGGTCGATTTGATCGCCGACAGCTGGGTCGCGCCGGACTGGTACCGCTCGATCAGTTCGTCTGCCTGCGCGCCAGAGAGCCGCCGCTGCGCACCGAGCTCAGCCAGGCGGTCCCACTCGGCGCGGTGCGCCGCTGAATATGCGTCAAGGTCCATCTGCTCTAATAGTAGACATGGAGCAGCCCGGCAAGGTGGCCGATCACGGCCAGTATTCGTGGAGCGAGCAGGAATTGGTCACCGGCGAGGCCGTTGCCCTCGATGTAAGGGCCGCCAGCATTATCCTGCGCGCCGCCGGAACGATCATCGACTATGTTGCCTACATCCTCCTCTTCCTGGGGGTCGCCTTTCTTGTGGCCGGTCTCACGGGCGTGGCAGTCGACGACGCACTCGGACGGGCGCTCGGGATCGCAGGCCTGGTGGTCTGTCTGCTCATCGTGCCGATGGCCGTCGAAACGGCCAGCGGCGGACGGTCCCTGGGCAAGCTCGCCATCGGCGCCCGCATCGTTCGCGACGACGGCGGCGCGATCCAGCTGCGCCACGCGTTCATCCGCGCCCTGCTCGGCATCATCGAGATCTACCTGACGTTCGGTGGCATCGCCGCCACCACTGCGCTTCTGAACAGCAAGTCCAAACGCCTGGGCGACCTGCTGGCCGGCACGTACAGCCAGCACGAGCGGGTTCCCCGCCTCACTGATCGAACCGTTCCGCTGCCGCCCGTGCTCGAGACCTGGGCCCAAACGGTCGACATTGTGCGGCTCCCCGATCGCCTGTCCCGCCGCATCGCGCAGTTTCTCCGCCAGGCCGACAAGCTGACTCCGGCGACGCGGCTGCGCCTCGCAGACAGCCTGGCCACCGAGGCCGCCCCGTTCGTGTCGCCGAAGCCGGAGGTCTCGGCGGAGGTCTCGGCGGAGGTCTTCCTGGCCGGGGTCGCCGCGGTGCGCCGCAGCCGGGAGTCCACGGCGCTGAAGCTTGAGCGGGAGCGTCTCGACCGTCTGCAGTCCATTCTGCATAGCCTCCCGCACGGTTTCCCCCAGCGGTAGGCCGCCCGACCTCTCCCCTGCCGTTCCCGCGACGTATCCGACGAAGAATGTGGCGCATGCGCCGGCGGGGCGGCTTGGCCGGGCCGTGTGTGTGTGGCTAACTCAGGAGATCCGTTGCCCGCCGTGACCGGCTGCCGCGGATCGGTGCGGCGCGGGTGCGGATGCCCGGCGCGGCCTGGTTGGATTTCCTGAGTTGGCCACGACCGCTACCGGATGGTGTGCCCCGCCGGGTGGGTGGGGCGGGGTGGTGGTTAACGCACAATGGCCACCCGTGAGGGTGGCCATTGTGTGTGTTGCTACGTTGAGTCCGGCGGTGTCCTACTCTCCCACAGGGT